>JBHJOO010000476.1:0-4895 GCA_050329675.1 Balneolaceae bacterium | reverse complement strand
TTACAGTTCAGAAATTGCCATACAGAAAGCCGGAAAAGAAAACCTTTCTTTGCAAAATAGTGTAGTTGCATCTGATGCTTTTTTTCCGTTTTCTGATGGTATTATTGCCGCAGCAGAAGCAGGAGCTACAGCTGTTATCCAGCCCGGCGGGAGTATACGTGATGAGGAAGTGATCGAAACGGCCAACAAATATAACATGGCCATGATTTTTACCGGAAAGCGTCATTTTCGGCATTAAGAAATATTCTATTTCTTGATTTTTTTAATGCTGAATCTGATCAAAATTTATTTTTCTTAAAAAAAAGTTAAATTCGCAAATACAGCAGTAAACTTGTATTTTTGTTTGTTGCCCCAAATTTTAAATTCACAGAGTAAACGAATGCCCGAAACTGCAGTGCAGACCAAGCCAATGACGAAACAGAATTCGACTAAAAAAGGTCTGTTCGATTTTTTGTATACCGATATAGCCATCGATCTTGGAACTGCTAATACACTTATCTATTCACGAGGCCATGGTATTGTGTTGAATGAACCTTCAATTGTTGCGTTGAATAATGACAATATTCCTGTTGCAACGGGTCATGAAGCTCAGCTCATGCATGAAAAGACGCATAAAAACATTCGTACAGTTCGCCCATTGCGAGATGGTGTAATTGCTGATTTTGAAGTTGCCGAGCAAATGATCCGGGGTATGATCAAGAAAGTGAAAATGAAGTGGTACTCATCCACCCGGCAAATGGTCGTATGTGTTCCGAGTGGAATTACCGAAGTAGAACGCCGTGCTGTTCGCGATAGTGCCGAACACGCAGGAGCCAAAGAAGTTTATCTTGTAGATGAGCCTATGGCTGCTGCTATTGGTATCGGCCTCAATGTTCATGAACCGGTTGGAAACATGATTGTTGATATAGGAGGCGGTACCACAGAAATTGCTGTAATTGCACTTTCGGGAATTGTTCATGCTCAATCTGTTCGCCTGGGTGGTGATGAGCTGAATGAAGATATCATTAACTATTTCCGGCGAAATCATAATTTACTGATTGGTGAACGAACCGCCGAGCGTATTAAATGCGAAATTGGATCAGCTGCCCCGCTTGATGAGGAACTTGAGATGATTACCAAAGGACGGGATCTTGTAAATGGTGTACCGAGAACACGCCAGGTAACCTCCAAGGATGTTCGGGAAGCTATATCCGAATCGGTAAATACAATCGTTGAAGCAGTAACAAAATCCCTGGAACAAACTCCACCGGAATTATCAGCCGATATTCTGGACAGGGGCATTATGCTTACCGGCGGCGGGGCTTTGCTTAAAAATCTTGATAAACTTATCATTGAAACTACCGACCTTCCCGTTCATATTGCTGAAGATCCACTTACAGCTGTGGTTCGGGGTACGGGTGCGGTTCTTGAAAATATTGACTACTACAGGAGCGTCATCTCCTGAAAACGGATAATAACGGTGAATGCAAATTCGATTTTTACGCATAGCTGATGCGAAAGATTACATCATAACTGCATTACTTCTTGTGTTCGCTGGATCTTTGATGGTTACGCGGCATGACGGAGGTATGCAAAATATGCGCAAGATGTCTGTCACTTTTCTCAGCTATCTCGAACAGCCTCTTGCCAACATCCGTATTTACAGGCAGGCTTTAAAGACCAATACGTATCTGCAGCGGCAAAATGTTTTATTACAGGATGAATTGAGCAGGCTGCGTTCAGCTGAACAGCAAAATATTATACTCAGAAACCTGCTCGACCTGCGTGAACAAAGCCAGTTTCCACTGATACCCGTTATGGTAGTAGCAAAGGATTTGACCGGGCTCAACAACTCACTTACAGTAAGCGCCGGTGAACTTTCCGGAGCAAGAGAGGGTATGCCGTTTATTACTCCGGATGGTCTTGCAGGGCAAGTTATCGTCTCAGCAAAAGGATATTCACAGGTCTTGCCGTATTCCAATCCGCTTTTTAATGTGAGTGCCAGAATTCAGGAATCAAGGGCTTTTGGTATTGTGTCCTGGTCGGGTACCACTCATAATGAATTGGTAATGCGGCTTGTTCCGCAAACGATTCCCGTTGAAATCGGGCAAATAGTAGAAACATCGGGCTTCAGTAATCAGTTTCCGCCCGGTATTCCGATCGGAGAAATTACAAAAATTGAACCAAAACAAGGCCAGGACACACAGAATATTTATCTGCGTGCTTTTGTGGATCTTTTTACCCTTGCTGAAGGATTTATAGTGCAATTTGAACCGGATTCAACTATAAACAGGCTTATGGAAATACAGGAAGAACTCTTTTGATTAAGTCAGTTTTTTTAAGATATCTGTTACTTGGGGCCGGAATGCTTGCAGTCCAGATCATTTTGCTGCGTCACTTAAAAATATATGATGCTGAATCTGATCTTTTACTCGTTTACCTGATATGGCTTTGTACAAAAAAAAACAGAACCGAAACATTACTGATTGCCGGTATACTCGGGTTACTTCAGGATGCCCTTCTCGATTTATGGGGAATACATCTTTTCAGTAAAGTTCTGCTGGTTTTTATAACACATGGATTTTTAAGCAATTTGTCTGAAAAAAGATTTGTTTTCTGGCAGGTATTCATCATCATATTACTTGCTGCTCTTTTACACAATGTAATTTTCTGGGGTGTGGGATTATTTTCGGAAGCGATTGCAACAGATTATGTATTTTGGAATCTTATTATAGGAAGCAGTTTATTCACTGCTTTGCTTGGTGGTTTTTTACACCTCGTCCGGACAGATGAGTAATTAATGTGATATGTCAAATAAAATTGAAAGTCAATCTATCCAAAAATCAATACGATTTTTACAAATCGTAGTAATCATTGGAATAATTATTTTACTTGGCGCAGTATTTAAACTGCAGATTCTGGATTATGAAAAGTACTCGCCGGTAAGCAAACAGAATTCTATCCGGCAGCAAGTTGTAAATGCCTCAAGGGGGTTAATACTGGATAGAAATCAGCAAATACTTGTTGATAATCAGCCGATTTTTTCAATTAATATCATCCCCGCTAATTTTGAACGTAAAAATATACCCCTTCTTGCCGAATTGTTGAATCTTGATGAAGAAGTGATTGTTGACAGGCTGAATGAGGCGCAACAATACTCCTGGTACCGGCCGTCCAGGCTTGTAACTGAAGTATCTTTCAGTGAATTTTCTAATATTCAGGAAAATTTGTGGCAATTACCGGGTATTACACAACAAATTGAAAGTAAACGCAATTATCCATCAGGCCTGCTGGCTTCTCACATTTTTGGATATTTGCGAGAAGCTTCCGAAAAGGAATACAGAGAATCGGATATTCTTCGGCTTGGAGATAAAGTGGGAAAAAGCGGAATAGAGTTCACCTATGAAGAATTTTTGCGCGGCGATGCAGGTATAGATTATATACGGGTGAACGCATATGGGCAGGCTCTCGGGCTTTACGATGAAGGGAATATGGACATTCCACCCACCAAAGGGGCTGATTTAATTACTTCTATCGACGCCGGCCTTCAGCAATTAACCGAGGAGCTGATGAAAAATAAGAAGGGTGCTGCCGTTGCAATGAATCCCCAAACCGGTGAAATATTAAGTATGACAAGTGCTCCGCAGTTCGATGTTCGTAAACTTGCAGGACGTATCGATCAGCAATATTGGCAAGAAGTAAATACCGATTCTCTCACCCCCCTCTTTAACCGGGCCATTTCATCCCGTCAGCCACCCGGATCAACTTTTAAACCAATTATGGGCATTATTGGATTGCATCTTGGAATTGTAACTCCGGAAACTGAAATCTATAATAGTGGTGCATTCTACAGAGGGCGCGCATACCGGGACCTCGCCGAAGTGGGTGATTACAACCTCAGAAAAGCCATCGGTAAATCAAGTAATACCTATTTTTTCTGGATGATGAACCAGATTGCAAATCGTGGTGAATTAAATATTTGGAGCCGACTGGTTAAAGATTTCGGCCTTGGAGTTCCAAACCGGATCGACTTGCCTTTTGAGCGTAATGGAATTATTCCCGATAGTACTTATTTGAATCAGACATTTGGTGAAAGAAGATGGGGTACCGGTGACCTCATCAGCCTTGGTGTCGGTCAAGGCCTTGTTTCAGTGTCTCCTCTGCAAATGGCTGTTGCTACCTCGGTTATAGCTAATGGAGGTTACAGGGTACAGCCTCACGTAGTTAAATACATAAGGGAACCTGATGGTGAATTACGTTTCACTAATCCTGAAAAAACAAAAATTGAGTGGATTAAACCCGAATATCTGGGTGCCGTTAAACAAGGAATGCGAGACGTGGTATTAACGGGAAGCGGCCGCTTCTATGCCAATCTGGATACAATAGCCGTTGCCGGCAAAACAGGCACCGCTCAAAATCCACATGGCGAAAATCATGGCTGGTTTGTTGCTTATGCTCCATTTGAAAATCCTGAAATTGTAGTAGCAGTTCTGATGGAAAACTCGGGATTCGGATCCATTTCAGCCGCTCCGGTTGCTTCCCTTTTGATTGAAAAATATTTAACAGGTGCTGTAAATCGCACACATGTTTATAATTATGTACTCAATTTTAAACCAAAATTGAGAATTGAACAGAATGCAACTGAAATTGAAGCCGAACAATAATGATTCATAAGCTGGAAATTAGCTGGTCTGTAATCTTTATATGGATATCTTTAGCCATTATTGGATTAGTGGCCATCTATAGTGCAACACAAGGTCCTGTTTCAGCTTTTTTACCTTCGCATATTCAGGAGAATTTTGGCAGGCAGGTTCTTTGGATTGCTATTTCAGTCGTAATACTTATAGCTATTCAATTTACAAGCCCAAGAACATTTCAGGGGGCCGCCTATCCTTTCTATATATTCTGTATCATTT
>JBHJOO010000372.1:0-5496 GCA_050329675.1 Balneolaceae bacterium | reverse complement strand
TTTTCTGAGGTTAATGATCTGGCGATATCTGTTAAAAATCCTGTGTGTGGTTGTATCCGGGTCATTCAGTGAATCCACAAGATCATCATACAGCCATTTTTTGCGGTTAATGGTGCGGTATCTGCCGGTTACCGATACACCTTTCAGGTTATTTCGCGTGGCCATCAAATTGTGGAAATAGATTCCGGGAACACCGAGAACACTCATTGCAATAATTTGAGAACACATGTACCTCCTTTCCTGAAGGCTGGCTGATCCTTCAAGGCTTGCAAATGCATCAAAATAGGTAATATTCAGTTCATACGGACTATGTGTTCCATCCGGATTTTGCTTATACGATACAAATCCGCCTCTTTTTTTCACACCCTCAATCAGATTTTCAAATTCATCGTCCGGCACCAGGCCTTCCAGCGGCCTCACACCGATTCCGTCATGCGATGCTGTGAAATTGAAATAGGTGCAATGATCCGGAATCGATTGAATTTTATTAGCCCACTTTGTCAGGAAACCGGCGTTTTCAAATAAAATGGTATGAAGCAGTAAAGGGGGCAGACTGAATTGATAGACCATATGCGTTTCATCACCTTCACCAAAATAACTGATATTTTCTTTGTGGGGCACATTTGTTTCTGTGATAAGCGTTACATCAGGAGTATAATAATCAACCAGTGTCCTGAAAAGTTTTACGATTTCATGTGTACGCGGCAGATGAATGCATGAAGTATTTTTCTCCTTCCATATATAAGCGACGGCATCGAGCCTGATAACTTTGATTCCTTTACTTACATAAAAAAAGAAAATATCCAAAAACTCATAAAGAACATCCGGATTTGAAAAATCGACATCAATCTGATCGTCACTGAACGTAGTCCAGACAAATTTTTCGCCCTTTTTTGTATGAACGGGAGTTAAAAGCGGTGAGCTGCGGGGGCGGGTTACATGCTGGAGGTCAGAACCCGCCTTCACTTCGATAAAGTAATCCTTATAGGGAGGATGCTGATTCAAAAAACCCTGAAACCAATCCGAATGCCGGGAAGTGTGATTAATTACAAGATCCGACATCAATTTAAAATACAGGCTCATCTTTTCAATATCATCCCATCCGCCGATACGATCGTCCACACGTTTGTAATCCACTACCGAAAATCCGTCATCGGATGTACTTGGGAAAAAAGGTAAAATGTGTACGGCTGATATCACACCATGGATATATTCTTTCAGAAACTGATGCAATTTGTGAAGTTTGGACACGGGTTCACCCGGTTCCGGCTGTACCATATCACCATAAGTGATCAGAACACAGTCTTTGTGAGTCCAGTTCTCCGAATTATTTTTATGCTTTGCAACGTTTAAACCGTACTTATAAATAATTGTTTTTATTTTAAATATAAATTGTTCAGCAGTCTCTTCATCATAAATAAATGAGATATGCTTTTTCAAGGCACTCTCAATTTCTGAGGTAATTTTATTGTTGTTCATCTGTTTATGGATATAATTTTTAACACATAAAACAACGATGATTTTATTAAAAAGTAAAGAGCAAATTAGAAGGATTAAAAAATCTGCATTATACTATGAAGCTGAACTTTGTTAAATTTACTGATCTATAGAATTTTTTGAATTTATTATTTATATGGACAGACAAGTATTTCAGGAGCGTTTTGGTATTACAGGAGAATCACCTGCAATCAAACAGGTTGTTGATAAAATTATGCAGGTATCCGGAACAGATATCACTGTTTTATTGCAGGGTGAAAGTGGTGTTGGCAAGGATTTATCTGCAAGAGCGATTCACTCATTAAGCAAGCGTAAACACAATAACCTTGTCATTGTAAACTGCGGCGCCATACCGGAAGGCATTATTGAAAGTGAATTGTTCGGCCATGAAAAAGGAGCTTATACGGGAGCGCATGAAACACGGCAGGGATATTTTGAAAAGGCCGATGGAGGAACGATATTTCTGGATGAGATCGGCGACACTCCCAAAAACGTTCAGGTAAAACTTTTGCGTGTATTGGAATCCGGAGAATTTTTCAGAGTTGGTTCCAGTAAACTAAAGAAATGTGATGTTCGTGTGATTGCCGCAACAAACCAGGATTTGTGGCAGCTCGTGAAGGATGGGGCCTTTCGTGAAGATCTTTATTACAGGCTTGACACAGTTAAAATTAAATTGCCGCCACTCAGGGAACGCCAGGAAGATATAATTCCCATTTTCCGGGAATTTGTTAAAGAATTTTCTTCCAAGTATGATTCTGTATTCAAGGGATTCTCCGATGAGGCAAAAGAGTTACTCATATCGTACCGGTGGCCCGGGAATATTCGTGAACTGAGAAATGTGGCCGAGCAGCTTGTTGTTCTCGAAAAATCACAATTTATTGATAAAGACCGTTTGCAAAAGTATTTAAAAGGCCGGCAGCATCAGGGTTCTGCCGACAATCTGCCCATTCTTTCTGATCAAAAGAGCCGATATGATAATCATGGTACCGGAAACAGCCGTGATCAGGAGCTGATTTACAGAGCACTTGTTGAATTGAGAACGGATATTTCGGAAGTAAAAAAGATGCTGGCCAATTTTCTTTACAGTACGTTCACATCAAAAAATATAAAAGCTCTTCCGGGTAGTATCCCCCGTGAGTATGATCCGAACGATATTTCAAGTCAGCTGCAAAAACAGATGGATGAGACACTGGGGATTAACACCTTTGTTAACCCGGTTGAAGAAGAACCAAAAAATGATATTGAAGAATTTTTTAGCGAAGATGAAATACCATCTATTGAAAAAGCAGAAAAGTTTTTGATTCAACAAGCGTTAAAGAAATATGAGGGCAACAGAAGAAAAGCATCAGAAGCTCTGGGTGTAAGTGAGCGGACACTCTATAGAAAACTGGATCAATATGACCTTCAATAAACAGATACTTACGGGTTTATTGGTTTGTATGGTACTGGTTACCGGATGCATGACCTACAGTTTTACAGGTACATCCATACCTCCTGACGTAAGAACACTCTATATCCCTTTCATACCTGACAGAAGCGAAAGCGGCCTTGGTGATTTAAGCGACCGCCTGAATCAGGCTCTCATTAACAGGTTTATCAATCAAAGCAGGCTTTCTCTTGCAAATGACCAGGAAAGTGCCGACTCTTATCTTGAGGGTTCAATTCAATCTTATCAGAACAGGCCCTTTAGTGTGGGTGGTGATCAGCAAGCCAACTTAAATGAGGTGCGTATTACGGTCAGGGCTACTTTTCAATTTGCAAAAGATGAAAAACCGTTATGGTCAAAATCATTTACCGGTAATTCAACCTATGATGTCCGGCAAAACCCGCTGGATGCTGAAATTGAGGCAGCTGAAGAAGTCCTTCAGCAAATTGCAAATAATATGTTCAATGATGCAGTTGGGAACTGGTAACTGAACGAAACATAGCCGACAGCCAAATAAAATATTTTAATTCGCAAAACACCGGGTAATTTTACAAATTGACCGGTGATTTAATTTCAGGATACTATGGATCATTTTCTTAAACATTTTCCGGCATCTTTTCAGGCATATATAAAACAGTTCCCGAATGAGCCGGAAAATGCCATTAACAGACTGGAGAAATTTGTGAATAAAAGAGGATACGACGCACTGGGCCGGTGCCTGCTTGCCTGGATGTATTACAAAGCAGGTAAGAAAGAAAAAGCGGTATCCAATGCCTGGCAGGCCAAAATTTATGCTCCGGGAAGTCCTTTTTTGGAGCAGTTTCACTATTATTTACAGCATCCGAAAAAATTTAAAGCGTGGCAGCCCGAAAGCACATTACAACACATCAGGAACCAGCACAGAGAAGATAAATCACACCCAATTTTTGACCTTGATTCTTTAATCCACAAATTATCATCGATAGAAACAAAACGGCTTAAGCAGGAAGACCTGACCGGTGATACAACCGATTTAAGTGCCTCATCCGCCAAAACGGACGACATCGTGAGTGAAACACTGGCCGTTATCCATGAAAAGCAGAAAAACTATTCGGCTGCCATCATAACCTATGAAAAGCTGATTGCCCTCTATCCTGAGAAAGAAGGCCACTATCAAAAGCAGCTGAAAAGGCTTCGAAAAAAAATTTCCGGTTAGGCAGTTGCCACAATCGATGAGATCAGTCAGGGGACAGACACAGTCCCTACGCTCTGTCCCGGATTAAATTTTAACTCCTTATTGAGTACAAAGACCGGGACGTCGGTACCCGACAAAAAAAGAATGTCGGTTTAGATGTTAGGTAATTCGTTGACAATTTTGGTTAAATTGAGCGGGTGTAAGGCCACCGATCCCTGGTGTGGCCGCTCATGATTATAATAATATAAGTACTCGGTGAGTTCTTTTTGTAAGTGCTCAAAACTATCAAAACACATCTCACTTAATAGATCTTCTTCTATTGTCTTCCAAAAACGTTCAATCTTTCCATTGGTCTGTGGACGATAGGGACGAATGTACCGGTGTTTGATTCCCATTTCCATTAATAATCGTTCAAAGGGATGGTTTTGTTTACTGGTAGATTCTTTTTTCCCAAATTCAGGACCGTTATCACTTAGGATCTCTGCAAATCGCAGATCGTATTCACCGGCTAACATATTGAAGGTTTTAAAGCTTGCAAACATGACCGTCAGGGCCTTTATATCGTTGAGCAGTTCTACCCATGCCAGGCGGGTACAGCTGTCAATGACCCCCAGCAGATAATAGTGGCGGTTAGAACCGGAAATAATGCCCTTTGCCAGGTAGTGTGTATCAATATGAGCCAGCTCACCGGCTTTGGTTTTGATGATTTGACGCTTATTCTGCTTCATGGGAGGAGTTAATCGGGCCAGGCCATTGCGACGGCATATTGCATAAATGGTGGATGGCTTTGGTGTGGATTGTTTCAAGATTGGGATTAAGATATTATATATTTCATAACGATTGTTTCCTTTTTTTCGTTGGACCAACACTTTTTGTTCAATAAATGGCAGCGTTCGGCGGGTTTTCCACTTCGGGCCTCGTTTTCCAGGTAATACGGCCTGTAAATCTCCGGTCGATTTAAACCGATTATAATATTTAAGAAACGTTTGTCGACTGGTTTGATGTGCTTTGTAAAAGTCACTTACAAACTTGAATCTGGGATGTTTCTTCGCTTTAATGAGCTCATATTCATTGATCAGGAATTGGTACTTACGAAGATAATTCCTTATCAGGGTTTGGTCATCTGTTGTTGATCGCATAGTAAAAGATAGTTAAATAATTCTGTCAACGAATTACCTATCATCTACAAGTTGCTCCGGATTAGGGGGTCAGTTTCCCCCGGAACAGGGGGTCAATTTGGTCCGGAATATCCACCTTTTAGGGCTGGTGCCGGTTTGGCTCCATCGCAGCTCTGGCATCCGGAGATCGTTACGACACACGGGCGCTGCGGCCGTCATGGTGGCTTTAACTCTCATGCTCTGGCAATGGAACACTATCGGAATTCGATTAACAGGTGGGC
>JBHJOO010000592.1:0-2732 GCA_050329675.1 Balneolaceae bacterium | reverse complement strand
TCATACGGGAAGGTACACCCAGTGGATTAAGCACAATGTCTACCGGTGTTCCGTCATCCATGAACGGCATATCTTCAACCGGAACAACTTTGGCAACCACACCCTTATTACCGTGACGCCCGGCCATTTTGTCGCCCACCTGAAGTTTTCTTTTTTTGGCAATATAAATTTTAGCTTTTTGTATAATTCCGGCAGGAAGTTCATCACCTACCTGGATCTGATACTTACGCCTTTTAGCTTCAGCTTCAATTTCTCTGCGAAGATCACGATAATTTTTAAACAAAAGCCTTACATATTTAACAAGATCCTTATCCGTTGCCCAATCAATATTATCATTAATATAAAATGGATCGAGTTCTTCAAAAACAGATTTTTTGTATTTCTCCCCTTTTGGTATCAGTTCAGCATTACTGAAATTAAATACACCAGGGGAGGTTTTATCCCGCAAAAGGGTATACATTTTATCTGCCCATTTTGAATTTAAATCGGCCAATTTCCGTGCATAACGTTCATTCTCCTGTTCAACAAGTTTCTTTTCCTCTTTTCTTGAAACCTGTTCATCACGTTTACGGCTAAATAGCTTTGTATCGATTACTACCCCTGAAACACCCGGAGGAGTTTTAAGTGAAGCATCCTTTACATCACCAGCTTTATCCCCAAATATTGCTCGTAACAACTTCTCTTCCGGAGTTGGGTCTGTTTCTCCTTTTGGTGTTATTTTACCGACAAGGATATCGCCGGGATTTATTTTTGCACCTACACGAATCAGGCCTTTCTCATTCAGATTTCTTGTTGCTTCTTCACTCACATTTGGTATTTCACGGGTAAGTTCTTCCTCACCGCGTTTTGTATCTCGAACCTGCTGTTCGAACTCTGTGATATGAATGGAAGTGTAAATATCATCCTGTACAATTCGTTCACTTACAACAATTGCATCCTCAAAATTGTATCCCCGCCATGGCATAAAGGCTACAAGAAGATTCCGGCCAAGTGCCAGTTCACCGTTATCCGTAGAACAACCATCAACCAGGCAATAGCCTTTTTTCACTTTATCTCCCACACTCACGACAGGACGCTGGTTAACTGTAGTATCCTGATTGCTTCGTTCAAATTTTTGAAGCTTGTAACTCTTTATGCCATTATCAAAATAACAATTCTGCTCAAGCTCGCTGCGATCGTATCTGACCCTGACTTCATTACCACTCACATAAACAACTTCTCCGTCACCGTCTGCCGATATAATTGCCCTGGAATCTTTAGCAGCTCTCTGCTCCAGGCCTGTTCCAACAATAGGTGCCTCAGGACGCAGTAAAGGTACAGCCTGCCGTTGCATGTTTGATCCCATTAAAGCGCGATTGGCATCATCATGTTCAATAAACGGAATCATGGCAGCTGCAACCGAAGTAATCTGGTTTGCAGATACATCCATGTATTCAACTTGTTCCGGTTTTGCCAGGCCTACATTACTTTCTCTGAATCTGGAAAATATTGTCTCATTCAGGAAGGAACCCTTGTCATTAATCGGAGCATTTGCCTGTGCAATAATGTTTTCATCTTCCTGCTCGGCAGCAAGATACTCGATCTGATTCGTAACAATTCCGTTTTTCACCTTACGGTAGGGTGTTTCGATAAATCCGAAATCATTCACTTTGGCATGTACACAAAGAGAGGTAATAAGGCCGATGTTTGGACCTTCAGGTGTTTCAATCGGACACAGACGGCCATAGTGAGTATAGTGAACATCACGAACCTCAAAACCGGCTCGTTCACGTGTAAGCCCGCCTGGTCCAAGAGCAGACATACGGCGCTTGTGAGTCAATTCAGCAATCGGATTTGTCTGATCCATGAATTGTGAAAGCTGATTGGTGCCAAAAAAACTGTTAATGACACTGGAGATTGTCCGTGCATTTACAAGATCCTGCGGAGTAAGCTGTTCTGCATCACGTGAATTCATTCTTTCACGAATTGTTCTTGCCATACGAGCAAGACCAATAGAGAATTGCTGTCCAAGCTGTTCACCCACAGTTCGAACCCTTCTGTTACTCAGGTGATCTATATCGTCAACCTGTGATTTTAATTCTTTAAGCCGGATTACCTCTTTGACAATGGCAACAATATCTTCTTTTGTGAGATATTGAATTTCCTGGTCAACATTCAGTTTAAGCCGCTTGTTCAGCCGATAGCGTCCAACTTCCCCAAGGTCATATTTTTTATCACTAAAAAACAATCGCTCCAGTACCTGACGTGCAGTCTCCGGATCAGGCATTTCACCCGTCCTGATCTGCTGATAAACCTGACCAAGGGCAGATACATCGTCATGTGAGGGATCTTTACGAAGCGTGTTCATAATCACAGAACGCTCAGACTCTTCTGCACCGATTTTCTGAACCAGTACTTTTTTAATGGATGCCTCCTTAAGAATTCCGTAGTCATCTTCTGTTAATTCGTGATCTCTTTCAAGAACAACTTTTCGGCTTGTTGCTTCCGTAACTTCACCGGTTTCATCATCAACAACTTCTTCGGAAACATCAACAGCTATATCAGTAGCCAGCCGCTTACCAACCAGTTTATCATTAAATGTCTTTTTGGAACCGAAATCAATTTCTTCTGAAAGCTCAAACAGATTCAGAATTTCAAAATCACTTGAAAATCCAAGTGCACGAAGCAGCGTTGTTGCCGGGATTTTCTTTTTGCGATCGATATAAGCCCACAATACATCACGTATATCATTT
>JBHJOO010000307.1:0-2464 GCA_050329675.1 Balneolaceae bacterium | reverse complement strand
TAAAAAATCCATTTTCGGTTGCAACATCAACAAGGTTTCTTCCTTCATCGGCCAGAATATTCCTGCCATCAATCGTAATATTCACATGTTTACCCATAGTAGAACGTCTCCGGCTTTTTTTTAATTTTTAAATTCATCATGATCACGTGTTGCTGCTTCAAGGTCGAATCTTAAATTCATTACACTACCGTTATGCTGAATCGCCTTATCAAAATAATCACCAAATTTGTCCAGTGAATTGATCAGGCTGTTAGTAGCGGTTTTCCCAAGTCCGCAACGGCTGGTATTTCTCATGATCTCTCCCCACTCCTTCAGTTCTTCAATATCATCTCTGTTCGCCAATCCATTACTGACTCGTTCGAGTTTGCGCTCAATGATGAAATTTCCTGCCCGGCATGGTGTACAGATGCCGCATGACTCCTGCTTATAAAAATCTGCATAGTTCAGGAGAATGGAGATAATATCCCTGCTTTTGTTAAAAACAGTGAGTGCACCGCCACAACGTATGTGTTGTGTGAAGAAGTCGCTGAAAAGTGCGAATGGCTGGTCTTGCTCATCAAGGGTAAGTACCGTTCCTGACGGGCCGCTCTCCTGAATAAAATGTGGATTTTCTGCACCACACTCATCAAGTAACTCCCTCAGAGTCATGCCCCACTCAATTTCATAGATACCCGGATATTTACAATCACCGGAGACACTGATTACCTTGGTTCCCGGTGATTTTTTAATACCATACTTCAGGTATTCATCCGCACCCATATTTATAATCCTTGCCGCCGCACAAAATGTTTCAACATTATTAACAACTGTGGGCAGATTCAGAAATCCCTTTTGTACCGGGAAAAACCATCGGGTTCGCGGTTCACCTCTTTTGCCTTCAGTTGACTCAAGCAGAGCAGTTTCTTCACCACAAACATAGGATCCGGCTCCCATCTGAATTTTAATATCAAAATTAAAATCTGTGATACCCCCGCAATTCTTCCCGAGTAAACCTTTCCCCCTGTAGCGTTCAATCGCTTTATCAATATGTTTTTTTAACCAGGTATATTCAGCCCTCAGGTATATGAGCCCATAGGACGCCCCTATAGCGTAGGCACATAAGATCATCCCTTCGATCATCGATTCTGGAACACGTTGCATTAACACCCTGTCTTTAAATGTGCCGGGCTCCCCCTCATCTGCATTACAAACAACCACTTTCTCTGTGTTCTCCTCTTCGGCTGCCGCCTGCCATTTCATCCAGGTTGGATAAAAAGCACCACCACGTCCTGCCAGTTTTGTGAGTTTAAGAGATTCTATCACACCTTCAGGTCCAAGCGCCGGAAGTTTTGAAATAGATTTACCTGCTTTAAATTCGGAGAAAAAAACACTTGGTTTGCCCTTCGGTGTATATCTGAGATGTTCCTGTGGTTCATCACAGATCTCCTCAACCGGTACACCTTTTTTTAGTTGGGTAATGATTTCCCGAACCTTCAAAGAGTTCAGGTTCACAAATGGGTGGAAGTTGATAAGCGCTGCAGGTTCCTGATCGCACAATCCGATACATGGGGTGAGATAGAGTCCGAACGTTCCGGTCGGATCAGTTGACCCCACTGACGCGGCTGTTTCCCGTTCAAACGCCTCAAGAATTCTATTGAACCCTTTTATAACGGACGTCATACTGCTGTTGAGATAGATCACATACTTGCCGGCCGGTTTTCTGTGAAAGAAATGGTAAAAGGAAACCACTCCCTCTACTTCTATTTCCGAGATGCCATACTCCTTTGCAAGTGTGGTGACATCAGAGTCTGAAATGTAGCTTTTAGCGTTCTGAAAGTCCCATAACCGGTCCAGCATTTCTGTTCGGGGAGGAAGTTTCAGAAATTGATTGAAGTATTTTGAATCCATGCCCATCTTTATTTGTCTATGGTCTAGCATTAAACTAATCAGATTTTGTCTCATCTCTCAATCTATCCGATTCATTTAATTAAATCTGACGGATTCAGAAATCACAAATTCTCACTGTCAATACAATCTTAATTCTCTCTGCCTAACATATAACTCTTCATGAATGGAATCTTAAGTCTTTATCATCAATGCAATATAATAAATATTTAGATCTAAATATATTATTTTCACTTTGAATAGTTTTTATTCACCATCGTTATTTCTAAAGTTTATATAAGTTGTTCTGAATGTCATATTCGTTTTGACTCCTTAACAAATTCTAGGTAAAAGTTCTCCACTTGCATTAGCCAATACTCTTCTTCCCCCAATGGAACTATTCAGAACTACTTTTTCGGGATGATCCTTGACTACCTTTCCAATAATGGCTGCTTCTGAGCCATGCTCCCATTTCTGAATAAGCTCAATACACCTGGCGGCTATTTCACTTGCAACAAAAGCCACAAAAAGACCCTCATTAGCCACATAAAGAGGATCAAGCCCTAACATTTCACAAGCGCCGGCCACTTCTTCCTGAATC
>JBHJOO010000511.1:0-3457 GCA_050329675.1 Balneolaceae bacterium | reverse complement strand
AGGATTTTTTTTAAAACAAATACTAATCCTACAATCTGTCCATCCTGTGAATCCTAGTCATTTTCGGGATGATTTACATTATACACACGCTTATACTCCAGGCTTCTTGAACCAAAATTGATTAGCAAACCGATCGGCAAGTTGTAGGCCTGACAATAGTTCATTGCCTGAGCAAGGTGCAGATCATCCAGAGCTGATACTGCTTTCAGCTCTACCATGATTTTGTCTTCCACAAAAAAGTCTACCCGGCGGTTACCGATCAGGTGCTCTTCGTAAAAAATCTCCATTTCCATTTCCCTCTCAAATGCCAGTTTCTGCTTGGTCATCTCAATGGCCATCGCCCGCTGGTAGATCACTTCCTGAAAACCGCTTCCGAGTGTAGAGTGAACTTTCATGGCGCAGCCTATGATGGAATGTGTTAGCTCTTTGTGTTTCATTTTCTCATTATCAGAATTAGGATTAAATGGATTTTGGGATGATAGGATTTTTTTTAAAACAAATACTAATCCTATAATCCGCCCATCCTATGAATCCTAATTCTCCCGGTGAGTAGTTTCTGCATCATGGCCTGTTTGATCTGGTTGATATTAGAATCATGGATGTGATCGATTCTATCAGGCTTACTATAGATTCACTTATAAAAGATTCAAATACATCTTTTCAGATCGATCTAAGTGCTTTTGAGTCCGTAAATTTCAACCCAAAGTATTTAGAGAGTATTTTTTTAAACCTGATCACAAATTCTACTAAATATGCCCATCCTGACCGGGATCCCATTATCACTATTAAAAGTGAAATCACAGATGGGAAAAAGAAGCTTACCTTTCGGGACTGATTCTGTTTTTCATACCCCAATTTTTCCCCTCTCTTTATATAAACCAGTTTATTTAAACATTTCATCCAATCAGCCCGGCGGACGATCCTTTTTGATTTTCTTTGAATTCAAAGTTGACGGCACATATAAATCCTTTGCCCGTATTCTGCATTTCCAGGTCTGCGCCCAATTGCATGGCCGAGATTTTGACAACAGTCATGCCAAGTGTGTCAGCTTCTTCCAGGTTAAAGTGCTCACCGGCTCCAACCCCGTCATCTTCAACACACAGATTCAGGCGATTGTCAGTTTTTTTGAGGCAAATACGAACCGTGCCATTTTTTCTGTCCGGGAAAGCATGTTTCAAAGCGTTGGAAACCAGCTCGTTCAGGATGAGTCCGCAGGGTATAGCCTGGTTTATATTTAAAGCAAGCGGTTCAATGTTCAGAATAAAATCCGGTTCAAATCCCTCTTTTGCGTGTGTCACTTGAATTTCCGTAATCATCTCTTCAACATACTCTCTGAATGGGATTTGAGAAAACGTATCCGATTCATACAATTTTTCGTGTATTTTTGCCATAGATTTGATCCGGAGCTGACTGTCCCTGACCAATCCTTTAACCGATTCGTCATCAGAATGATGCAGGTTCATCTCGAGCAGCCCCGAAATGATGGCCAGATTGTTTTTTACCCTGTGATGGATTTCACCAAGCAGCACCTCTTTTTCCTTCAGCGACTGCCGGATTCTTTGGTCCATCTTTTTCCTTTCCGTGATATCATCCTGTATTGCGATAAAACCAAGAAGCTCCCCGTCACTATCCACGATTGGGTTGCTTGTAAATTCAATCGTGAGTAATTTTCCGTCTTTAGTCCTGTTTACAACTTCACCCTCCATTACATCGCCTTTCAGAATAGTATTCCAAAATCGGTTGTAAAATTGATCCTCCTGCTTTCCGGATTTCAAAATACGCGGAGTTTTACCTTTCAATTCATCAAAGTTATATCCGTAAACCTTTTCGAAAGATGGATTTATATATTGAAAATAGCCGTCCTTGTCTGTTATAAAAATGATGTTTTTTGACCGTTCAATTCCCAGCTTGAATTTCCTCAGCTGTTTTTGATTTTCAAGCCTCTCTGTAATATCGGTAATAATGGAATAGAGCTGGATGTTTCCTTCGATCTGAACCATTCCGCTAAATACCTCTACATCTTTCACGGATCCGTCTGCAAGCCTGTGCTTAAAATGGAAATGTGTTCTTTTGGCCCGTTTTGCCTTTTCCATTTCATTTTTTAATTCTTCCTGGCTTAAAGTATTGATGTCACTGATTTTCAATTGTTTAAACTCATCGAGTGTCCACCCGTAATAATCAATTGCAGCGGGGTTGGCATCTACTATCGATCCGGACTCCGGATCTATGATCAGCATCACTTTGTGTTTGTTTTCAAATATACTGCGGTATCTCAATTCACTCTTCACCAATTTTTCATTGGCCTCATACCGTTCTGTGATATCTTCTATCATTCCAACGCCTCCCTCTGTCTTCTCTTCAGAGTTTTTAAGCGGGTGAAATATAGCTCTTATTGGCACCGTTTTTCCTGATGTAACTGAGGTGTAATAACCCTCATAAAGGCTTCTTTCTCCTTTTAGAGAGGATTTAATAGCTTCAACAATATTATTGTCCGGTAAATTCAGAAGGTGCAGTTCTTCAATTTTTTTTCTTTCAGACTCAAACAACTCTATGGATTTGTTATTGACGACTGTTATTTTTCCTTCTTTGTCATAACAGAGAATTCCTACCGGAGCTTTTTCAAATATGTTTTGATAAATCCTGTAATCTGAACCTGGCTTTGGGCATTGGTATGAAATATTGTTTCTGATTTGACCCAGTATCGTTTTTATTTCCTTTTTTAGGGAAATATTCTTTGTCTCGAACCTCTTTAAAAGAGTTTCAATACGGTTCAAATCATTATGGTGTTGATTTGCTTTCATCGCATGTATTGGCAGATGTGTTTGCTGGTTCAATCAATTGAATCTATGCAGGCTCAATTAATATTTTTGACTCATAAATATTGAAATGTAGCCTCACTGTCAATTTAAGTAGTCACATTTTTTCGCTTTGAAGTCTATAAAGACACCTTTATTCCGGATTTGATTAGATGATGTAACTACTTGCTTTTCTTACTTATAAGATCTCGTTATCTGAATATACCACTAAATAACTATTAGACCCTTAATTAGAGCAAAGAAATTTTTATAATCGCCAGAGAATCAATTCCACATTTTAACCCCGATCAGCCATACTAAAATTTGGAATTTTATTTTATCTATTTTTTATGAATCCGGTCTTAATAGAGACGGGGAAGTTAGAAGAGAGGATGGATCAAGAAAAACCACAGCGAGCACGGCGAGTTCACAACGTACACAGCGAGGGAGCTGCTTAAAAAAGCACGCCGTGGCCGCTGCTTGTCCGTGGTGTCCGCCGTGGTCAAAAAGTGAAAGGGGAGGAAGGGAGTATAATTATGTCAGGAGTCAGAAAAAAATAAGTGAGCATCTGCTTTTTACTATAAACGAGCCATTTCGATGTATAAAACCGGGCAAATGCGATATGGCGGGTCCTGATTTTTCATTATCCACACGCATCATTG
>JBHJOO010000393.1:0-2350 GCA_050329675.1 Balneolaceae bacterium | reverse complement strand
ATAAATACTTGAGAACTTCAGTTGTTTTTCAATGAATGAAAGCTTCTGTTCAGCTTTGGCTTTGTCCAAACTGTCGATCTTGTTAACAACAAAAAGTATCGATCGCTTTTCTGGAAATGGACAAGTAAAGTTTTATTTATCACAGAAATCAGGTTGAAAAAAGAAAGGATGAGCATCCCGGAAATGAAATACACCTGCGTTACCTGGATATCCTTATCAAAAATTTTGAACAAAACTACGAGTACTCTCTGCAGCAATTTTAATTGATTATTGAGCTTTTATTGAATTATTATTTTCCGGAGGCGCAGATATGAATCACCGCAAAATTATTGAAGACTACTACCTGTCATATAAAAAACGCGACAGGGATAAGCTCAGAAATATCCTGACACCCGGTTTCCGGCACATCAGCGAATTTGCCGTCCATACTGACCGCGACAGAATGATTGAAGAAATATGGCCGCACGTGGGTCAAAGCTGGTCCGAAGATCTGCAAATTTTCGGGGACTATCCGGAGTTCATGGTCCGTTTCAAAGTAGTTGGAGGCGACAGGCCATCCCGCAGCATGGCCGAATACATCCGGTTTGAAGGGGATAAAATTGCGGAGGTTGAGGTGTTTATGGGACGGGAATTGAAGTAATCTGTTTCACACAAGAATTCAAAAGTAAAAACCTGGCAAGTTGAAAATTGACCATTACACACTTTTGCAAAGTTTTCCCCGGATGGCAACTACCAAACGCCTTATTCATCTCTCCTTCAAGATAAATCCCCGACCGTGCACATTTTCGATCCTCACATCGGGGTCGTGCCGGAGATATTTTCTCAGTTTGGATACAAAAACATCCATGCTTCTGCGGTTGAAATAATCGGGGTCGCCCCAGATTGCTTCCAGGGCTTTTCTGCGTTCCAGCAGGTTGTTTTTATGGTCGCATAACATTTTCAGCAGTTCGGCTTCACGGGAAGTTACTATTTGTATATGACCGTCAAGTACCAGTTTTTGGTTGGGGTAGTCGAACAGATACCGGCCAATCTCGTATGTGGAACCGGTGCTGTTTTCCGAAGGGTTTTTTGCTGTTCGGCGTATTATGGCCTGAATCCGGGCGATCAGCAGTTCCTCCTCCACGGGTTTTACGATATAGTCGTCGCAGCCCAGGTTAAAGCCTTTCAGTTTATCCACTTTCAGCGTTTTTGCCGTCAGAAAGTTGAAGGGGGTTGCCTTATTCAGGGTTCGCATTTCGCCGGCCAGGGCAAATCCGTCTTTTTTCGGGAGCATCACGTCCAGAATACAGAGATCGAACCGCCGGTTTTGAAATTTCCGGATTCCTTTTTCACCGTCCTTCACCCATTCAACCTCAAAATTATTGAGTTCCAGGTACTCCTTCAGGATATACCCGAGGCTATCATCATCCTCAACAAGAAGAAGCCTGTTCATATCGGTTTCAATTTATGGGCAGGGTAATGATAAATTCACTTCCGGCGTTTTTTGTGCTGTTCAGCCTGATCAGTCCTTTATGTGCCTTCACAATACTTTTCACATAGCTGAGTCCGAGCCCGAACCCTTTTACCTCATGCAAATCCCCGTTCCGGGCCCGGTAAAATTTATCGAAAACATGTTTTTGAATATGTTCATCCATACCGATTCCTTTGTCTTTAATCACCAGGCAAAGGCCCTCGTTCGTGTCGGCGGTGGCAACGGTGATGTCGGGCGGGCCGGATGAGTATTTTATGCCGTTGTCAACCAGATTATATATCAGGTTGGCAAGATGGGCCTCATCGGCGTACAGCAGTTTGTTCTCTGCACCGAGCTGTAAGCGGATGCTGCCTTCCTTCTCTTCAATCATGACCGAAAAAGCATCGCAAACCTGTTCAATGATGGCATGAATATCCACCTCTTTTCGGTTCAGATGGAAATTTCCGGAATCGATCAAAGCCATCTGGAGCACTTTGTCCACCTGGGTGCGAAGGCGGTTGTTCTCGTTGTGAATGAGGTTCAGGTATTTATTGAGCTTTTCCGAGCTGTTGATCTCCTCCGATCTGCCCAGTAATTTTGATGCCAGGGAGATGGAAAAGATCGGCGTTTTAAACTCATGGGTAAGGTTATTGATAAAATCGTTTTTCAATTCCGAAAGTTTTTTCTGCCTGTTGATCGTCAAAATTACGTAGCCGAAGCCGGCGCAAACCATCAGAATAAAAAGAATGGAGAGTACGAGCAGAAACATGATTTGCCGGGCTACATATTCGCGTTCCCCCGGAAAATAGAGGCTGATAACGGCCGCACGGTCCAGTGCGGAATAATTTTTATGCCGCGAATGAAGGAATCGTGCCGGGTCGGGGTCATCGCCGGATGCAA
>JBHJOO010000163.1:0-3147 GCA_050329675.1 Balneolaceae bacterium | reverse complement strand
GAATGCAAATATATATGAAGTAAATATCCGCCAGTACACTTCCGAGGGGACATTCAATGCATTTTCAGAACATTTACCGCGATTGAAAGAGATGGGCGTTAAAATATTGTGGCTGATGCCTATCCATCCGATTGGTGAAAAAAAACGGAAGGGAACCCTTGGAAGCTACTATTCCGTTGTCGATTTCAAAGATGTAAACCCAGAATTCGGAACCAGGGATGACTTTCGAAATCTCGTTCAGCAAGTTCACGAATTGGATATGAAAATAATCATCGACTGGGTGGCCAATCATACGGCATGGGATGCAGTTTGGACACAAAGCAACCCTGAATTTTATTCAGTTGATGATGATGGAAATTTTTTCCCGCCTGTCGAAGACTGGGAAGATGTGATTCAACTCAATTTTGAGAATGAAGGTCTTCGTGCTGCGATGCATGATGCTCTTGAGTACTGGGTGCGTGAGTTCAATATCGATGGTTACCGCTGTGATGTAGCTTATTTCGTACCAACAGATTTTTGGAACGAAGCACGGCGCCGGCTTGACAGCATCAAACCTGTTTTTATGCTGGCAGAAGCTGAAGTTCCGGAATTGCATGAAATAGCTTTTGATATGAGCTATGCCTGGGATTATGCTCAGACAATCCGGGATGTTGGAGCAGGCTTGAAAGGCCTTGACGCTATTGATGATGTCATGGAGAAAGACCTTGCCCGGTTTGCCAAAAGTGATTACAGGATGTACTTCACAACCAATCACGACGAAAATTCCTGGAAGGGGAGTGATCCGGACCTGTACGGTGAAAATTTTGAAAATTTTGCTGTGATGTCGGCAACGATTTGGGGGATGCCGCTGATTTACAGTGGCCAGGAAGAAGGCCTCGATAAACAGCTCGAATTTTTTGAAAAAGATGAGATTGAATGGGGAGACTTTAAATATGAAGATTTTTTTACTACACTTCTGAATCTAAATCGGAATAATCGTGCTTTGTGGAATGGCGAAGCCGGCGGCGACTTTGTGAAAATGCCTACCAATAATGATAACTCAATTTATTCTTATAAAAGGGTAAATCCGGATGATGAAGTTTTTGTTATTTTAAACTTTTCAAATTCATCTGAAGAGTTTACTTTCATTGATGGCAGCCAGGGGCTTTGGAACGATGTTTTTAACGATAGTGAAATTGCCATTGAGGCGACCATGAGTATGCCGGCACACGGCTATCTTGTTTTGGAAAAATAATTAACGAACATGGCATAAATATTATGAGCATACCTCCAAAACCACGCCCGAGGCTCAGTTTTTGGCAAATCTGGAATATGAGCTTTGGCTTTCTTGGAATTCAGTTCGGTTTTGCACTTCAAAATGCCAATGTAAGCCGTATTTTTGAAACATTGGGAGCCAATGTGGATGCCATTCCCATTCTATGGATTGCCGCTCCGGTAACAGGATTGGTTATTCAGCCAATTGTGGGATATTTTAGCGACAGGACATGGACACGGCTGGGCCGCCGCAGGCCCTATTTTTTATGGGGGGCAATTTTTGCATCTGTTTCATTATTGATTATGCCCAATTCGCCCGTGCTTTGGGTGGCTGCCGGCATGCTCTGGATTCTGGATGCATCGATTAACATTTCGATGGAGCCATTTCGTGCCTATGTTGGAGATATGCTTCCATCTGAGCAGCGTACGAAAGGATTTGCCATGCAAAGCTTTTTTATCGGAACCGGCGCCGTTGTAGCCTCCGCACTGCCTTATATGATGACCAACTGGTTCGGTATTGCCAATACGGCACCCGAGGGATTAATACCGCCTTCTGTGAAATGGTCTTTCTATATTGGAGGAGCCATCTTTTTACTGGCCGTCATGTGGACGGTATTCCGGTCACATGAATACTCGCCGGAAGAACTGGAAGCATTTGAAACGTATGAAGATGATCAGCTCGATGTGGAAGCTGCAGAGGCTAAAAGAGAAGTACCGATTGAAGCCGGAGAGGGGCAGAAGAAGATAAATTTCGGTTTTATTTTCAGCTTGTTTGGAATCGGAACCACGGCATGGGTCTATTACGGAGGATACGATTTCGAATTGTATGTTTTAACCATCGGTCTTCTTGTTTTGGGAATGATCTCATTAATAGCCGGTATTCTTCAAAAGGGAGGGAAGATAAACCAGGGACTGGTTGTTGTGGTTCATGATTTTCTGCATATGCCTAAAACCATGATACAGCTTGCTTTTGTTCAGTTTTTCTCCTGGTTTGCACTTTTTGCAATGTGGATTTATACAACAGCAGCCGTTACTTCTCATATTTACGGAACAAGTGATACCACCTCCGTTTTATATAATGAAGGAGCAGACTGGGTGGGTATTATGTTTGCCGTTTACAATGGGTTTGCCGCCATCATTGCTTTTTCCCTGGCTCCCATGGCCAGGATGACGAGCCGTAAAATTGTCCATGCCATTGCCCTGATTGCCGGAGGCGTAAGCCTGATAGGAATCTACTTTATGACAACTCCCAATATGCTTATCATTTCAATGATTGGTGTTGGCCTTGCCTGGGCAAGTATTCTTGCAATGCCGTATGCAATCCTTGCCGGTTCGCTGCCTGCCAAAAAAATGGGCCTTTACATGGGTATTTTCAACTTTTTTATTGTAATACCTCAAATAATAGCTGCAAGCATGCTCGGTTTTGTAACCAGAAACTGGTTCGGCGGCGAAGCAATTTTTTCCCTGATGCTTGGCGGAGCTACCATGATTATTGCCGCCGCCACAATGTATTTTGTGGATGATGTGGATGAGACATCAGATGATCAGGTTATTTAACTATTGTTATATGGCTTAGTCAAAATTAATACCAATGCAAACTGATCCACGACTTACGAACCAAGAAAAATACTTAAAGGGTGCTACTCTTTTGAAGAAAACGTATTTCCAGCCAAGTGAAGAATGGGAGCATGATCACTGTGAGTTTTGCTGGGATAAGTTCGCGGAAAAAGATTTAATCTTAGAGGCCTTACACGAAGGATATGTTACTGAAGATGGAAAGCATTGGATTTGTGAAAGTTGTTTCCAAGATTTTAAAAAAGCATTTTCATGGAAAGTTGCCAATGGCTAAATCGTTGCGCCATATATAACAAGCGCATTAATGGCTGACATGGC
>JBHJOO010000547.1:0-2181 GCA_050329675.1 Balneolaceae bacterium | reverse complement strand
CGATTCGGCAGCCCGGTCTATGAACGGCTCGATTCGCCGGCAACGGCAGAAGAGAAAAAAATCCTGGCAAATTTAACGCCCGACAAAGTTAAAGCGGATCAAATGGCAGGGGAGCCCATTATTCAAAAACTGACCAGGGCACCGGGTAATGATGCACCGATTGGCGGGTTAAAAGTAGTTACTGAAAACGGCTGGTTTGCCGCGAGGCCTTCAGGTACAGAAGATATCTATAAAATTTACACGGAGAGTTTTAAAGGAAGTGATCATTTAAAACAAATTCAAAAAGAGGCTGTAGATATTGTAAATCAGGCACTGGGTAATTGAACAGTAAAAAAGTTAAACCGGGTTTTGAAAGAGATGGTGGATTCAACTAAAATAAGATAATCTGAATCATGCAAACTGATTTACAATTTGACCCGGAAACTGGGAATAGCGATAAAAGAGATGAACCGTTATCCCGCATATACGGATTATTTGAAAGTGAGCTGATTCGTTTTCTTGAATTCCGGCATGGTGTACTTCAGGATCGTGTAAAGTTTGCCGTTGCTTTTTTATCTCTTTTCAGAAAGGCAGGACATGTGTGCCTGCCCCTTGATCTTTCATGCAGTGAGTGGTGTCATTTATTGGAAATCGATCCAAATACGATTCAGGATCTGCCTGCAAGGATTCATCCTGAAGATCTGATGCAATCGGGTATAACTGGCCGGCCCGGAGAGGTGAAGCCATTTATTCTTGATGAAGAAAACCGGTTGTTTACGCACAAAACTTATTTTCACGAAACAGATGCAGCCCGCACGTTAAAGAAACTTTCGGCCAGTATTGTTCAGCCGGAAATCACCCCGCCAATCAAGAATCTCATAAACACATTATATCCAGATTCACAGAATAGCCGGGAGCCGGACTATCAAAAGGCAGCAGCCATTTTATCTCTTTATAAAAAACTGATTGTGCTATCCGGCGGCCCGGGAACGGGTAAAACAACTACTATTACAAAAATACTCGCTTTACATGCGAAGCTGAATGGCCCGGGTTTCAGCATCGCACTTGCTGCACCAACCGGTAAAGCTGCTGCAAGAATGAGTGAAGCAATAACCCGGACAATATCGGTATTTAACCCGGATGCTGAGCAGAGAGTTTCGATTCCGAAAAAAGCCATGACTCTTCACCGTCTGCTTCAGCCATATAATTCCACAGGCCTTTTCCCGGATATGAAAGATCCGCTTCCTTATGATTTAATTGTAATAGACGAAGCTTCGATGATGGATCTTGTAATGGCTCAAAAACTTTTGAAAAATATAGGCGAAAACACAATGTTGGTTTTAGTGGGCGACCGCAATCAACTTGCTTCGGTAGAAGCAGGAGCCGTTTTGGGTGATCTTTGTATCAAAAAAGGCAACGGACTCACCCCGCGCTTGCTGAAAATAATTCAGAATGATTTTCCGGATTTTGGGATTCCAGCCAAACCGGATCAGGATTCTGCAATGGATGATTCGGTCATTTATCTTGAAAAAAATTTCAGATTTGGCAGCGAGAGTGGCATTGGTGTGTTTGCGGATACAATTAAGAGGGGAGATGGTGATGGAACAGTAAAAATACTGGATGACCAGGTGTATGAAGATGTTCAGTATGGATATTTGTTAACCAGTGCAAAAGATTATGAGTCTGTATTTGAATCGTTGTTTCAAGTATTCGAAATGGCTGCTGCAGAATCACCCGAAGAGGCTCTTACTCACTGGCAAAAGTCAATTTGGCTTACTCCTCATCGCTACAAATATCCCGGAGTGGTTCATTTAAACAGGGAGTTTGAAAAATATATGGCCGGAAAAAAAAGGTATCCTGTGCGCGATAATCTTTTTGATGGTAAACCGGTTCTGATTACAAAGAATGATTATCACCTGAATTTGTTTAATGGTGACCATGGAGTGATAAAAACCACAAATGGTGTGAAACAGGCGTGTTTCATGACGGCTGAAAATGCTATCAGAATGGTTGGAGTTTCCCGGTTAACACACTATGAACCGGCCTGGTTCTGGACGGTTCACAAGTGTCAGGGTTCCGAGTTTGACAAAGTTCATCTGTTGCTGCCCGAGGGAGATTCTCCTGTGTTATCGAAAGAGCTGATTTACACAGCCGTTACCCGCGCCAGAAAACAGTTTCTGTTTCACGGTGACACAAATACAC
>JBHJOO010000369.1:0-4512 GCA_050329675.1 Balneolaceae bacterium | reverse complement strand
CTGCATGAGGAACGAATAAAACGAGATATATTAGACAGCTGGGGTATGTATACATTGATTTATCCAACGGGTGATGCACTGAATTATACATACAGTACCATAGACTACTATGAAAATCTTAATGACCTGCGAATACCGGCGGGTTTACCGCTTGCCCGGATTGCACATCCGGATCTGTCTGAAGAAGAATTGAGTGAATACTTTACCCGAACTGGTGAATCGAGAAACCTTTACAAAACCGAAATATGGAAACGTATCGGATTTGTTGGCCCGGATGATAATTGACACCCGGAATGATGCCGGGATGCTCGTTATCATAACTGATTAAATTTAATTCCAACTTTAATAAAGATTTGAAAATGTTGAAAATCGGATTCATCGGATCAGGTTTTATTGCCCGTTTTATGGCCAAAGCCATGTTGCAGGTTCGCCATTGTGAATTAACTGCTATTTATAACCGCAGCGGAGCCGCTCAGCTGGCAAAGTTTGCCAGCGAAAACGGGCTTGGAACTCCCGCACTTTTTGATTCTATACATGAACTCTGCAATCATTGCGATGCAGTTGCCATCCTTTCACCAAACTTTACGCGAGTCGAAATCATGGAGGAGATTGCTGATTCCGTAAATACCGGTGCACCTTTGAATCATGTTATTTGTGAAAAACCTCTTGGCCGTACAATCGGGGAAGCAAAGCGTATGGTACACCTCGCAACTAATGCCGGTCTGAATACAGCCTATTTTGAAAACCAGCTGCATATGAATGCTGTAAATAACGGCCTGAAACAACTCCGGTTACAGCGGGAAACCATGGGGGAACTGGTCCTGGCCCGAAGCACGGAAGAACACGCAGGGCCTCACAACAGCTGGTTCTGGGATCCTGAACTTCAGGGTGGCGGTGTGCTTTCGGATATGGGCTGCCACAGTATTGCCATCGGGCGCCATATCCTCACGCCATATGGAAAAGACCCGCTATTTCTTCGTCCGGTAACCGTTCAGGCCGACACCTCACTCCTGAAATGGGGACAGCCTGAATACCGGAAACAGCTAAAAGAAAAGTTTGGTATAGACTATGAGAAAAAGCCGGCTGAAGATTTTACAACGGGTGTCATCACTTATGAAAATCCGGAAACCGGTCAGCTTGTAAAATCCCAGTTTACAGATTCTTGGATGTACGACAAACAGGGATTGCGTCTTTCGATGGATGCTCTTGGGCCTGGATATGCTATGGAGGTGAATACTCTGATTTCGCCGCTCGAAATTTTTATTGGAGATGAAGCAGCCGAAGCGGCTGTGGATGCCGAAACAGCACTTGAAAAATCCACAGCCAGCCGCGGGCTGCTTGCCGTTCAGCCAAATGAAGCAGACCTGTACGGCTATGTAAATGAAATGCGGGATGCCGTAAACAGTTTTTTAAAAGGGAAAAACGGCTTACTGAACTGGGAGTACGGGCTTGAAATCACCCGCCTTGTCCAGGCGGCCTACATGGCTGCTGAAAAAAAGAAAACAATTGATCTAACCGATGAAACGGTTAAAAAAGAGCTTGAAACCTACCGGTCTCTGATATCACAGGGAAGAGGTGGTGAGGTTCTTCTGAAATAAGTACATAGCGCCCGTCATTGAACTTTTTTAAAGTTCGGCCTGATAGCAAAACCCGTCTGCCCGGGCGACACTTCTGTTTACATTGTTTATTTTTTTAATCTTACAGTTTTTTAGAAAATTAATTTGGTTATATAACTGTTATAAATAGTACAATCAAAGGTCATTTATTCTGCTATCGACTTTATAAAAAGGTCATATGAAACTGCATATTAAATATATGGTTAGTTTGAGGTGCAAGATGTTCGTTAAAGCTGAGCTGGAAAAGCTCGGTATCCACTGTGTGTCGGTTGATCTTGGAACGGTCGAAATTCAGGAAAACATTACAAAAGATCAGCGGGAAATATTTGGTAAAAATCTTAAAAAAGCGGGCCTGGAATTACTGGATGACAAAAAGAATATACTTGTTGAAAAAATAAAAAACGTAGTCGTAGAAATGATTCATTATGCTGAAGGTCTGCCCCTGGTAAATGATTCCGATTACATAAGCGATAAACTGGGCTACGATTATACCTATCTCTCCAATATCTTTTCAGAAGTTAAAGGAATTACCATTCAACAGTATATCATACTGCATAAGATTGAAAAGGTAAAAGAGCTGCTTTTATACGACGAACTTACTCTGACTGAAATTGCTTATAAATTGCACTACAGCAGTATCGCCCATCTATCGAATCAGTTTAAAAAAGTTACAGGCCTTACACCCACCTACTTTAAGGAAATCAAAGAGAAACGGATTAAAAATCTTGAAGATCTGTAACATATATAATTCAAATTCATTTTTTTGTAATGAATTTCAGTTTTAAATCCGGCACTTTATTACTGTGAAAATAAGTTCACAACTGTCTTGCAAGTTGCAGGAAATATATTCCAACAAGGTGAAAAAATTAATTGTAATTGTTATCACGGCATTCATGCTTATGACAAATTATAATAAGATGGAGAACGAATGAAAAAAGCAGGCCTCATAATTTTGGTGATAGGGTTGATCATTTTACTTTTCACGGGTTTTAATTACGTAACGAAAGAGAAAGTAGTGGAAATAGGTAATTTGGAAATTACTGCAGATAAAACTCATCATGTAGCATGGTCGCCACTGGCAGGAGCTGCGGTAATGGTTGTAGGGGGCGTTATATTCCTGATTGGCAGAAAAGAGTAAAGAATTTCTTTTCAAATGTCGGCGCTTCATCTGAAATTTTATTACAAACTATAATATTAATCTAAACAAACAAGTACTATGGGAAATTTATTATATATCATTGCTGTAATCTTAATTATAGGCTGGTTAGTTGGATTTGTGGGGTATAGCACCGGCGGACTTATTCATATTCTTTTGGTCATTGCTGTAATTGCTATCATACTTCAGGTAATCCAGGGCAGAGGAAGAATTGCTTAAATCATCCCGGATATAAATTCTTATCTGATGTCTGAATAGTATTCAAATTTGCCTGGTGAATTTGTTCACCAGACAGATGATATGGATAAACTTCAGGAAACTCAAAATCTAAAAAAATCCCCTTAAGTAAATGCCTGTCAGCTTTGAATAAGTGACAGGCATTTTTTTGCAATTTGTTCTATAAAAAATAAGCAGCATAGCTGCGGGCAAACCTGTAGCTGTGAGATTCATACCCGGACTTAAGATCCGGGACTACAGGTTAAAATCTGTAATTTATGTAAGATTTTTTTAGCTGTTTGTAACGGTTGTGAATTAGAAATTCCCAATATTTATGATTGAAATAAGTAAACCAAACGAAAGCAGGTATAAAGAAGTAAGCTGATATGAATATATCTAAAAATAATTTTAATAAAACTAAACAAATACTATCTGTATTAAAAAATGTGAGTGAGGATGAATGCCGGGAAGTAATGTCGGATTACGATTTCTTTTTGAATCAGGTAAAACGACTCTTGGACATTCAGGCACTTCAAGTACATTTTGATGAAGCAGAAAAGTGTTTCTTTAAGAAGAATAATCACGGTGAAAAAATTTCACTTCTTTCTGCTTTGCATGAAATAAATTCCAAACAGATATCGGACCGGGAATTTACAGATGCAGGTTTCCGGAATTACCTGGCAAAAAGAAACGTGACTGTTGATAAAATTGAAATACGGCTAAAAGAACTTGGCTGGTATAAATAAAGAAGAAGACATGAACTCTTTAATAATCTAATTTTGTGATTTTTTGATAGTGCATGACGCACGAGAACTAAGGGAAGGCAGGGTTGAGAGACTGTCTTCCCCTATTTTATACGAATCGCAGGCTATTATACCTAACTAAACCACCGTTCGCACGGCACATAATACAAAATAAAACATAGTTGTAAAAATGAATACCCCAAAATCTGATTCAAATAAAAATTGGCATAAAGTACTGTATGTGAAATATATGGTAAGTTTACGATGTAAAACAATCCTGAATGCAGCTTTAAAAAAACTGGAATTAAAACATAGAATTACAGCACATGGAGGAATAGAGTATTACGAAGATCTCACACAAGAACAGTTTCATGAACTTAAAAAGTACTTACAGAGGTCAGGATTAGTACTGCTTGATGAAAAACAAAGTATGATGATCGATCGAATCATTAATACGATCATTGAAGTGATCCATTACTCCGATGACTTGCCAAAAATGAATTTTACAGAATTATTCAGCGAAAATGCCATTTCAGGAAATGAAACTGTTTTTAAAGTCTTTTCCGATGTAAAAGGTGTTTCAATCGTGCAATTTATTATTACCCAAAAAATTGAAAGGGTTAAAGAGCTGTTGCTTTATGATGATTTAACCTTATCGGAAATATCCGAAAAGCTTAATTATAAAAATAAAAATTACCTGATTGCACAGTTTAAAAAATTCACCGGGCTAACCCCATCCTATTTTAAACAACTAAAGAAAAAACGAATGGAGATCTCTGCG
>JBHJOO010000415.1:0-4074 GCA_050329675.1 Balneolaceae bacterium | reverse complement strand
AAATGCATTAAACATGAATGTTCTGGATGAGCTTGATGAAGCCATACAAAACATTAATGGCGATCCGGAGACAATGGCAATCATTATAACCGGAGCGGGAGATAAAGCTTTCGTTGCCGGAGCCGATATAAAGGAGCTGAGTTCACTTGATGCAGCCAGCGGGAAAAAATTGTCAAAAAAAGGACAGGATATTTTTACTAAAATTGAGAACTCCGGAAAACCGGTTATTGCTGCTGTAAACGGTTATGCACTGGGAGGGGGAGCCGAATTGGCAATGGCATGCCATATTCGCATCGGGTCAAAAAATGCGGTATTCGGATTGCCGGAAACAAGCCTCGGTTTAATACCCGGTTACGGCGGAACGCAGCGGCTCACTGCACTGGCAGGAAGAGCCAAAGCTCTTGAATTAATACTGACGGCACGCCATGTAAAAGCAGATGAGGCATTAAATCTCGGTATCCTGAATGAAATCGCTGAAGAAGGCTCACCGGTTGAAGCTGCAAAAAAAACAGCAGGTGTGATGCTTAAAAATGGCCCGGTTGCTCTGGAAAAAGCCATAAAGGCAGTAAATGCCGCAGCAGGTGGGGTTGATTTTGAATCTGAGGCTTCCCTGTTTGGTGAATTGTGCGGAACTCATGATTTTAAAGAAGGTACAACCGCTTTTCTCGAAAAAAGAAAACCTGAATATAAAGGCAGATAATTCACTGAATTCCTTTTATTTTGGCATGATATAAATTTTGTAAATGATTGAGACAATTCTGATAGTGGCAACCATTCTGATCAGTGGTTTTTTTTCGGGTTCGGAAATCGCATTTGTTTCGGCTAACAGGCTGAAACTTGAAATCGAATCCCGTAAAGAATCAACTGTTGGCAGATCTATTGCTTTTTTTACGAAAAATCCGGGTACGTTCTTAACTACCACACTTGTCGGAAATAACATCATCAATGTTATTTATGCTACATTTATGGCTATTTTTCTGGTACAGCCTGTGAATTCCTGGTATTTTTGGCTTACCGGAGTTCAACCCACAGCAGCAATAGTTTTGCTTATTCAAACAGTAATTGCTTCTATTGTGATCATGATCTTCGGGGAAATACTTCCGAAAGCTTTTTATCGAATCCGGGCAGACGCCATGGTTAAAATAGTTGCCGTTCCGTTAAGAACGTTAAATTACATACTGCGCCCCCTTATTTTTATCGCAAATTCAGCTTCGAACTATCTGGTAAGCCTGCTGAATACGGGTACGGAGAAAAGTAATAAAGTTTTCAGGCGGCAGGATGTGGAGATGATTTTTAAAGAATTGAGTGATGCGGAAGGAGGAGAGGATCTTGATAAAGACGATTCAGAAATTTTACAAAACGTGCTGGATTTGTCATCAAAAAGGGTGAAAGATACCATGGTGCCCCGTACCGAAATTGTGGCTGTTGAGCGGAATGCCTCTCTTGAAGATGTTCAGAAGACATTTATTACCTCCGGTTATTCAAAACTGCCGGTGTATCAGGATACGATAGATGACGTAATAGGTGTGGTATTTGCTTACGATTTGTTTAACAATCCGGAAAGTTTATCGGAAATAATCAGACCGGTTAAATTGATTCCATCCAGTAAAAAATCAAAAGACCTGTTAACGGAGTTTCGTCAAAGTAATAGCTCGGTTGCCATTGTAATCGATGAATATGGCGGCACGGCCGGAATGGTAACAATTGAAGATCTGATTGAAGAAGTGGTGGGGGATATTCAGGATGAGTATGATACGGAAGATGAAGTGGTGAAAAAAATAGCCCCAAATTCTTTCATTCTAAGCGGTAATGTGGAACTTGACGAACTTGAAGAAAAATATCCTGAAATTGAATTACAAGGAGATGGGGATCAATTTGAAACAGTTGCAGGATATATCATTAATCATACTGGCAGAATACCCAAAGTAAACGAGGAGCTTATGATTGATAACAACAAGTTTATTATTAGTAAAGCAACGCCCAATAAAATTGAAACGGTTAAACTGATTCTGATGGAGGGTGAATAGCCTTATGATTGAAACATACCCGAAATGGGCACAGGAATTTGCCCGTAAATATCTAAGCCGCACCATCAACCAGTTTATTCTTCATGGAAATGTACATGATTTAACAGTTGTGCACGATAAGCCGGGAAAACCAAGGTTTGAAAGGCTGAAATCATTTTTATCAGAGGAATTTTTTGGTGCCCGTGACTTTGTGATTTTTTATGACCGTGCCTCGGGCATCTATTTCCGGGACCAGGAATCACAAACGGATTTCAACCTGGCACTCTCAGGCAGAGACACGATTACCGGTACTGAATATGCAAAAAAACTTCCGAAAGATCCCGTCGGGGTGTTTTCGGTTCTCGAACAATATCTGCGGTCGAGGCTCGATATGCAAAAAAGTGTGGCATTAATTATTGATTATGCTGAAACGATCATACCCATGAACGAAGCAGGCAGTTCGGGTACTGAAGACCGCAACTCACTGGTATATCTCATGAAATGGGCTCACGACCCGCTTTTTCTGGCGGCGGATTTTACCACTGTGCTGATTACTGAAAACCTTGCAGACCTGAATAAGACCCTTCTGCAAAATCCCTATTCGGCGGATATTAATATCCCGCTCCCTGTTGAATTACAGCGACTGGATTTTTTGGAACAGGAAGCCGGTGCAGATGAATATGAAAAAATTTCTGAAGTACCCCTTCGCGTTCTTGCGCAGCAGACAGCAGGCCTGAACTATGTAAATTTGAGGGGTATTATTTCGAATGCCCGTGAAAATAATGATCGGATTAGCTATAAAAAGCTAACAGCCATTAAAAAGGAACTGATTGAAGCAGAGGCATATGGGTTGCTTGAATTTGTGGAAACAGATTACACACTCGATCTTGTGTCCGGGCACAAGAATGCCAAAATTCATCTTCGTGATACGGTTCAGGCATTGCAAAATGGAAGGCCCGATGTTATTCCCATGGGTTATCTTGTGTGCGGGCCTGTGGGTACCGGGAAAACATTTCTTGTAACCTGCTTTGCCGGCGAGATTGGAATTCCGATGGTAAAACTGAAAAATTTCAGGAGCCAGTGGCAGGGTGTTACCGAAGGAAATCTGCAAAAAATTCTAAGTCTTTTAAAAGCAATGGCACCTGTAGCAGTGATGATAGATGAAGCGGATGCCTATCTGGGTGATCGTGCGGCAAGAGGAGACAGTGGTGTTTCCAGCAGGGTGTTTTCACAAATAGCATCATTCATGAGCGATACATCGAACAGGGGACGCATTATATGGTTTCTGATGACTGCAAGGCCTGACCTGATGCCGGTTGACCTTAAAAGGCAGGGGCGTGCCGAAGAACACCTGGCCCTTTTCACTCCCGATACGGATGAAGAAAGGGTGGAACTGTTTGAGGCGATGAAAAAGAAAACCGGCCTGAAATTGACCGAAGAATATATCCCTAAAATCATCAAAAATGGAAAAGCGAATTTTTCGGGAGCCGATATGGAAGCGGCATTAACCAGGGCCAAATTCCGGGCAGCTGCTCAGAAGATGAATGAAATTACACCGCAAATACTTGATGATGTTCTGGATGACTTTTTACCCCCGACGTATCCCGATGAAGTTGAATTGCAAACACTAAATGCGGTACTCGAATGTACCTCAAAAAAATTACTTCCGGAAAAATACCGGAAGATGGATCGTGGAGATATATTGATGAAAATTGAAGAATTAAACCGATAGCAAAATGGGTGATAAAGATCCTCTTAATTCAATCCGGGAAGCAATTGACAAGCTCGATCAAACCATTGTACAAGCACTGGGTGAAAGGCAGAAAATTGTACAAAAGGTAATATCCGATAAATTGCAATCATCGAAAGAAATCCGTGACCCTGACCGCGAAGAAGCGGTTTTGCAGCGGATCAGAACGCTGGCATCAGACAGCGGGATCGACCCCTACTTCATGGAACAGCTTTTCCGGGAAATTATACATCATTCCGTCCGCTATCAGACACATGTTTTGCTGGATAAGCAGAATAAGAAAACGAAAGAATCCGCTATTTCAGTTGCATTTCAGGG
>JBHJOO010000208.1:0-16745 GCA_050329675.1 Balneolaceae bacterium | reverse complement strand
ATGATATTGTCAAATTTGGATTTTTTAACAATATAGATATTCACATTTACGCCCAAAAATATCTGAATACTAATTTTTTTATCAAAATTGAATTTTCAAAAAATAAAAAACAATCAGATCATTTACCTCACAACCCATGTTTCAGTTCCGCTGAGCAGTTTATCAAGATCACCAACGCCTTTTCGTTCTAACTCGCGCTTTAACTGTTCATTTACGCCATCATCATACGTCGGCCTGTCAACTGCAAAAAGCACACCAAATGGCCTTGGCAGATGAGTCTCATCTCCTGGTTTGGGTGCATCAAAAAATCGTGATAACAAATACGCCTTTGTGGAATCTTGTTCATCATGTATCCAGAGATCTTCCTTGCTGAATTTTCCGTTTTCCAGAGAAACCACTTCCGGTTTAAGTCCGTCAAGCCGGATACCTTTTTCATTCTCCTTGCCAAAAATCAACGGTTCACCCTGTTCGAGGTAAATCGCTTCACGCGGACGCGATTTCTTGTCCGTAAACAGTTCAAATGCACCATCATTAAAAACTATACAATTTTGATAAATTTCGAGCATAGACGTGCCTTTATGCTGATGTGTGCGTTGAAACATCTTTTGAAGGTGTTTTGGATCCCTGTCCATCGCCCTCGCAACAAATGTGCCATCAGCACCAAGGCTCAGTGAAAGCGGATTAAACGGATGATCAATAGATCCGAATGGTGTTGATTTCGTGACAGATCCCTCAGGCGCTGTTGGTGAATACTGCCCTTTTGTGAGGCCGTATATTTGATTGTTAAACAGCAAAAGATTTACATTCAAATTGCGGCGGAGTAACTGAACAAAATGATTGGCTCCGATTGAAAGTGAATCACCGTCGCCGGTAACGATCCATACACTCAGCTCAGGCCTTGTAATTTTAAGACCTGTTGCAATTGCCGGTGCCCTGCCGTGAATAGAGTGCATACCAAATGTATTCATGTAGTACGGAAACCTGGCAGCACAGCCAATTCCGGATATAAATACAATGTCTTCTTTTTGTACACCAATATCCGGCATGGTATTTTGAACCTGTTTTAAGATGGTGTAATCACCACATCCGGGACACCAGCGCACATCCTGGTCGGAAGAAAAATCCTTGCTGGTGTACCCGGCCGGCTTTTTCTTATTGTTCGTGATAAGTTGATCGATTTTAGTGTTTAAAGCCATAATCTTAAATACCTCAGTTGGTTTTTACCTCATTATAACGTAAAGAAACCGCACTGCTGATCTCCTTCTTTAATTCATCTACGCCAAACGGCCGTCCTTTTATTTTATTTATGCCAATTGCCGGAATTAAAAATGAATCACGAATAAGGCGTACAAGCTGGCCGTTATTGATTTCCGGAACAAGCACTTTATCAAAACTATTCAATAGTTTTTCAAGATTTACAGGAAATGGATTCAGATATCTCAAATGGATATGTGATATATCCATGCCCTCTTCCCTTAATTCCTGAACAGCAGTTCGTATGGAACCGTATGTAGAACCCCAGCCCACAACAGCAATTTCACCTGCCTCCGAACCGGTATCCACTTCCTGAAGCGGTATGAATTCTGAAATTTTATCTACTTTTGCCTGCCTTATTTTGACCATTTTTTCATGGTTATCAGGATCATAGGAAACATTACCGGTCTCGTCTTCCTTTTCGAGCCCGCCTACCCTGTGTTCAATTCCCCTTGTTCCGGGTATAGCCCATGAACGGACAAGACGCTCATCGCGAACATATGGCAGAAACTTTTCGGCTTCATCATTTCTGGGTGGTTCAAAACGTACTTGAATATCTTTTAGATCACTCTTCTGTACATATTTCCAGGGTTCAGACCCATTGGCAAGATAACCATCCGACATAAAAAAAACGGGGATCATATGCTCGAGTGCGATTCTGCACGCTTCAAAAACGGTTTCAAAACAGTCGGCTGGAGATTTTGGAGCAACGACCACTGCAGGACTTTCACCATTTCTGCCATACATGGCCTGCAGTAAATCAGCCTGTTCTGTTTTTGTCGGCATTCCGGTTGACGGGCCGGCACGCTGAATATTTAATATTACAAGAGGTAGCTCCAAAATAACTGCCAGTCCAATGGCTTCTCCTTTCAGTGCAATACCGGGTCCTGATGAGCTTGTTACACCCAAACTGCCGCCAAAAGCAGCGCCAATAGCTGAAGAAACTGCTGCAATTTCATCTTCTGCCTGAAAGGTATGAACTCCGAAATTTTTAAGGCGGGAAAGCCCGTGTAACACATCCGAAGCTGGAGTTATCGGATAAGATCCAAAAAACAGCGGCAGATTACTTTTTCGGGCTGCAGACACCAATCCCAATACAGTTGCATCATTTCCGGTTATATTTCTATATGAACCGGGCGAAATACTTGCTTCTTTAACTGTATACCTTGTAGTAAATATTTCAGTATTATCTCCAAAATTGTACCCGTCTTTAAGAACTTTAATATTTGCTTCTGCAATCTCCGGCTTTTTGGCAAATTTTTTCTTCAGAAACGCTATTGTCGAATCCAGTGGCCTGTTATACATCCAGTATAAAAGGCCAAGTACAAACATATTTTTACTTCGTTCCACATCTTTATGAGACAAATCTGATTCAGACAGGCTCTCTTTGGTAAGTTTTGAAATATCGACCTCAATAACTGTGTACTCAGCAAGGCTGCCATCCTCAAGTGGATTTTCATCTTCACCGTACTTGGCAAGATTCAGATTGCGTTTGTCAAACCCTGCTGTATTGGCAATGATGATACCTCCTCTTCGTAACAGATCGATATTGGCTTTCAATGCAGCAGAATTCATTACAACCAGCACATCACAAACATCACCCGGTGTCATGATTTCCTTGCTTCCAAAGTGCAGCTGAAACGATGATACACCAGGGACTGTACCGGCAGGTGCACGAATTTCGGCAGGAAATTCCGGAAGGGTGCGTAAATCATTTCCTTCAAGTGCAGTGGTGTTGGTAAACAAAGAGCCCGTAAGCTGCATACCGTCACCTGAGTCTCCCGCAAATCGAATGGTAACTTCGTCGCGAATCTGATCTTTTACTTTCATAAAATTATTTAGATAGATATTCTTTGCTATATCGGAATATCACGCTTTTTAACCATAAAATCATCATCAATATCTAAATAAAGACCAGTTGGTGCGAAATTAAAATAATTCTTTCAAAAAAGAAAAATTTTTGATCCGTGAAACCTTCCCAATTTATCAAATATTTTGTGCAATCTGTACCCGGAAATTGGTTCAAGCCTCACGGCTAATATCTTTGAAAGCATATTTAACCAGTTCATCAAGGGAAACATAATCGAGAGTTTTTTCATGTGTAGCTTCCAAAATAACAAGAGGCGCTTTATTATCGATCCAGGCCTCTTTCCAGCGCGGGGCGCACAAGCACCACCGATCACCTGGTTTTAAGCCTGGAAAGTTATACATTGGCCTCGGAGTAATCAGATCATTACCGCGAATTTTGCTGTAAAGCAAAAACTCTTCTGTTAAAACTACACAAACCGTGTGAACTCCTGCATCATCATCACCTGTATTGCAGCATCCGTCCCGGTAAAATCCGGTCATCGGAGCTTCACTACAAGGAATCAGTTTTTCACCAAATACATTTTTCGACATTGCATTCTTTTTCTGATTATTCTTTAACTGAAATGTAATGCCTATTCGGATTGGCGCCAAGTTCCGAATCTGTTTTTTTTATATTTTCAATTCCAGATGTGATTTTTGTGTAAACAAATTTAATAACATTTTTTGAATACTTACAGAATTGGCAACGATGACTTCATCTATATAAAGTATGGTTATTTTAAATGAATAAATTGCAACACCATGAAGAGAAAGCAGCTGAAAATGATTATTCAGCAGCAAAGGAGACATCCAAAAAATATTTTCAGCGTTTTTGGAAAATTATTTCCCATTACAGTGGTTTTAATGAACTTGATGGAAAGCATTCAAAAAAAGAGAGGGACAGAAAACCCTCTCCCGCTTTAAAAAGAACCGGGCTTCTCTTTATTTTGCAAATTGTTCCATGGCTGCTGGCTGCTTGTTTTGTATTCTCTTTTTATTGGGATTTTGACAATCGTTCTGTTTTTCTGTTTGGTACATATTATCCGCTTGATGGAATATTACGAATTATAACAGTTAGCGGCCTCATAGGCTTTCTGACAAACTGGACTGCAATTACCATGCTTTTCAGGCCGTCCCGCAAGCATCCCCTGCTTGGCCATGGTCTGATACCGGCACATAAAGAAAGAATTGCTTACCGGCTTGCATATGCGGTCTCCGAAGATCTTATCAACCCCGAAATTATCAAACAAAAAATACATGAATCACAGGCGATAAGCCGGTATCGTGAAAAATCAATCGACTGGCTAAAATCAATTATTGATGATCCGGGCTTCAGGGATGATTTGAAAATATGGGTGGTCGAGTATTCTGAAGAAATGATTGCTGATCCGGAATTAAGAGCAAATCTTGCAAAGCATGTAATCGAGGAGATTGATGAGGCACTTGTAAACAGGTCATTGGAAAAAGCCGCCCTGAAAGCATATTCCTTTCTTCGCGGTAAAGAGATGCAGGAAATCATCGAAGACGCAATTGCAGAAATCCCGGCATCGGTTGAAAAGGGATTAAATAAACTGGATGCATTTTTGAATGATCTCCCCGGTAAACTGGATCAGCAGGCCGATGCAATTGAAGAGGTTGTGACCACTCTCTTGTACAGGCTTATCAATCAGCTCGATGTACAGGCACTTGTTGAAGACAATCTCAAATCCTATGATGAAGCAAGGCTTGAAGCAATGATCCGCGGTGCCACCAATGAACAGCTTCGATATATTCAATATCTTGGAGCTGTTTTGGGTACCATCGGGGGATTTGTTATCTGGCAACCGGTTATCAGCCTGAGCGCAATCGCAATCTTGTTTACAACAGTTTTTGCTGCCGATTTTCTGATCACCAAATTTCAAGGCAGGAACCTCTAAATATTATTAATCATTATGAAACCAAGTTCATCTTTTCAGGAGTTCGTAAAACTGATAGCCATCTTAAGAAAAAAGTGTCCATGGGACCAAAAACAAACACATGAATCATTAAAGGATAATCTGATTGAAGAGGCTTATGAGGTTGTGGATGCGATTGACCAACATGACTATAACGAATTAAAAAAAGAACTCGGTGATCTGCTGCTTCATATTGTTTTCCAGGCAGAAATGGCTTCGGAAAAAAACCGGTTTACTATGGATGACGTAATAGAAGAAATCTCTGAAAAATTAATCCGCCGGCATCCGCATGTTTTTGAAGACGTCGAAATAGCCAATGATACAGATGTGGCTGAAAACTGGGAATCAATTAAATTAAAAGAGGGTAAAAAGTCAATTCTTGATGGTATTCCAAATCATCTTCCGGCTTTAATAAAAGCACAACGAATGCAGGAAAAGGCTGCTAATGTCGGGTTCGACTGGGCTGAATGGCAACTTGCATGGGAAAAGCTGAATGAAGAAATCGATGAATGGAGACATGCTGTTGAACAGCAAAACAAAACGGAACAGGAAGATGAATTTGGCGACCTCCTTTTTTCAATCGTAAATGTTGGCCGGTTATTGCATTTGAATGCAGAGGATTCCCTGAGGGCGTCCAATCGGAAATTTGAATCACGCTTCAGATTCATCGAAGATAAACTTGCTGAAAAAAACAGAAATATAACCGAAGCTGATCTTGAAGAGATGGATAAATTATGGAATGAAGCAAAAAAAAATGGGAATTAATCCGATTTTATAAAAATATGAACTTGTAATTACGGTGAAGTGCTTCTAAAATAAGCACTCATTTTGTACCTTGTATTACGATTGCGCAGATGAAGCATTTAAGATTTAAACGATTGGAATACGAAATCGGTTAATTATAAACTCATTCAGTTCATCTTCCTGATCATGGGCGACTTATTTTACACATGTGGAGTGGAGCGCGTAACAAAAGAGGTAAATTCTAACTAAATATTTTACATATATATGGCTCAACATAATTTACAGAAACCCGGTACTGACGCTGATAAATTTCCTCATATCAACAAGGGGTTAGAAGGTATCGTTGCTTTTACCACAACTAAAAGTTCAATAGACGGGCAAAAGGGTGAATTAATTTATGCCGGTTACAACATCGACACATTGGCAGAAAATGCTACTTTTGAAGAAGTTTGTTTTCTGCTGTGGCATGATCGTTTGCCGAATAAACGTGAACTTGACTCATTAAAAAAGCAGTTGACAGGTGAAAGGAAACTTCCTGAACCGGTTCTTAATTATATCAAACAGACCAACAAGAATGCTGAGCCCATGGCTGTTCTCAGGTCTGCCGTTTCAATGCTTGCAGATTTTGCGCCCGAATCCACCGGAAACAATGATAAAGATAAGTTGAATCAGGCTATTGCAATAACTGCTCAAATGCCCGCTATTATCGCTGCATTCGACCGCAGCAGAAATGGAAAGGAAATTGTTCCGCCGCTCGAAGAAGGCAGTACAGCATCTAATTTTTTGTATATGCTTAATGGTGAAAAACCGGGTAAGGAGGCCGAAAAAACAATGGATTTATGCCTTATCTTACATGCGGAACATGGTATGAATGCCTCTACTTTTACCTGCAGGACTATTTGTTCAACTCTATCAGATATTTATTCAGCTGTTACAGGTGCTATTGGTGCATTAAAAGGCCCCTTACATGGCGGCGCAAATACGGCTGTAATGAATATGCTTCTTGATTTTGAAAAGAGTAATGAACATGTTGATCCGGTAGCCTTCACCAAAGATAAGCTTGCAAAAAAAGAAAAAATTATGGGATTTGGTCATCGTGTTTATAAAACCTTTGATCCCAGGGCAAGGCTTTTAAGAGAAATGTCGAAATCGCTTTCTGAGGAAACCGGGCATGAGGCCTTGTATGAGTGGTCGGAAGCAATACTTAAAACCATGAAAAGTGAAAAGGATATCGATCCGAATGTTGATTTCTTCTCTGCTACTGTCTACTACTCTATCGGCATAAAACCAGATCTTTTTACCTGTATATTTGCAATGAGCCGGATTTCTGGATGGACGGCACACTATTTTGAGCAGGATGACAACAATCGCCTGGTCCGCCCGAGGGCACATTATATAGGAGAGAAAAACCTGGATTGGATTCCGGTTGAAAACCGATAGCTGTAATTGAATATCTCTTTATAGATTTTATCAAAAGAGATCTTCAAGGTTTTAAAAAGCTTGAAGGTTTTTTGGCGAATAACATTCTAAACCTTTTTAAATACAACAATACCGTTATGGCCGCCAAAGCCAAATGTATTGCTCATTACCACATGGATCTCTTTTTCCAGCGGATCATTGAACACGATATTCAGATCACCTGGAATTTCAGGATCCATTTCTTCAACATTTATTGTGGCCGGTATAATACCCTCATTCAGGGCTTTAATTGAAATAATTGCTTCGGCTGCTCCGGCAGCACCCATTAAATGTCCGGTTATTGATTTGGTAGCACTTATGAAAAGCTTTTTCGAATGATTTCCAAACAATTTCCGAATCGCAGTCAGTTCACTTAAATCACCAATAGGAGTTGAAGTGGCATGTGCATTTAAATAATCAACATCATCGGTTGATAATCCTCCATCTTCAAGGCTTCTTTTCATTGCAGTATATGCGCCTTTACCTTCCGGGTGTGTAGCAGTCATATGATATGCATCCGAAGTCATATCAGCTCCGGCAACTTCCGCATATATTTTAGCCCCTCTGGCTTTGGCATGATCATAATCTTCCAGAATCAAAGTACCCGATCCTTCGGCCATCACAAAACCGTCTCTGTTTATATCAAAAGGACGGGAGGCTTTTTCCGGTTCATCATTACGGGTTGACATCGCCCTCATTGCTGAAAATCCACCAAATGAAGCCTCGGTAATGGGTGCCTCTGATCCACCGGTTATGATAACTTTCGCTTTACCAAGCCTGATGTAATTAAAAGCATCCATAATTGCGGTGTTGGAAGTTGCACATGCAGAAACTGTACAATAGTTTATTCCCATCAGGCCGTACTTGATTGATATCAGGCCGCCAGCCAGATTTGAAATCAGTTTTGGAATAAAAAACGGATTGAATCGGGGATTAAAGCCATTTTTCGTGTAATTCTTAACCTCCTCTTCAAAAGTAAGCATGCCGCCCTGTCCGGTTCCCCAGATGACTCCTATATCAAAGGGATCCATTTTATCAAAGTCAAGGCCGGAATCAGAAACTGCTTCTTCAGTTGAAACAAGTGCATATTGACTAAAACGATCAGTCCGCTTTATTTCGCTGTGGCTTAAATATTCAGAAGGGTCAAAGTTTTTCAACTCACAGGCAAAACGTGTCTTGAACCTGGAGGCATCAAAATTTTTAATACAAGCTGCACCACTTTTTCCCTTAATTAAATTGTTCCAGAAATCGGATACATTGTTGCCTATCGGGGTTAGGGCACCAAGTCCTGTTACGACTACTCTTTTCATGTTGTGATGTAAGTTATTTAATGGAAATTTTTCTGTTTAAACGTCATCAATTGATACTGATTAATAAATTAGAAATGGTTTTTATATAATTTTGATTAATACATTTTAAAATGTATAAATGTGAAAACAGGTTGTGTATCAATGGTATAGAAATCACCAAACCAATTCTGTGCAAAAGATAAGAAATAGAAAATCTTGAAAATGTATCATTTTATTAAAATATATATCCATAACGACTGAATACCACTCATAATACTTTCTTCCTCTTACAAACATGTCCCATCCTGTTAAGAAAGGTTCTGCGGCAATTTTTGCGGGTGTTTGGCTTTTCTCTTCGCAAGCCTTTCAACTTTGCGTGCTTCGCGTGAAACAAACACGGTGGGATATGACCTTTCAGGTCCGCATTTACCTGCATACAAGAAGAGAGGGGCACCATGATAACCCACTAAAGCAGAACATGATAGCTGATAGCTGATAGCTGATAGCTGATAGCTGATAGCTGATAGCAAAATAGGGTCACTTCACTTCCTTAACAATCATAACCCTGAGGTTTTAGCTTTAAATTGAGTTATACAGTTATTTTTATACTTTTTTGTCGCCCCTGATATTCACCTCAAATCTGTAAACATTGGATGTTGCTGTAAGAAATAAATGTTTTAATTCTGGTCCGCCCCAGGCAAGATTGGTTATCTGTTCTTCAAATTCAATTCTTTTTATCTCATTGCCTTCACTATCAAATACAACTAAACCGTTTGGGCCGGTAGTATAAAGGTTTCCGTTTACGTCCACCTTCATTCCATCTGCTGCACCTTTTTCTCCCCATTCACCAAGATTTGCAAACGTAACCGGATTTGATGTATTTCCATTTTCATCCACATCAAAAACAATGATTTCACCGGTCCGCGAATCATTGACGTACAATTTAGTCTCATCAGGTGAAAATACGATACCATTGGGATGTGTGAACCTGTCATAAATAAAAGTGAGATCTCCTTCCGGGGTTAATTTATATACTCCACTAAAATCAAGCTCCTGATCTTCATCGCTTACACCAAAAGGCGGATCGGTAAAATAGACGTTACCATTTGTATGCACAGCCAAATCGTTCGGGCTATTGAGCCTCATCCCGTTATAATTGTCAGCAATAACTTCCAATTCGAGATTCTCTCCTACCCTTGAAACTCTCCCTGCATGCTGAGCAAGAATCAAATTACCATTGATATCAGCAGAAATACCATTCGAGTTACCAGATGGTTCAATATAAATACTTGCTCCTTCATCAGGATGCCATTTATAAACCCTGTTTGCAGGAATATCACTGAAGAGCAAAAATCCATCCGGATGCCAATATGGGCCCTCGGTAAATTGGTATCCATCACTGATTAACTCCGGTTCGGAGATTATCAAACCCTCTTTTTGCATTTCACAAGATAGAAGTATAAACGTAAAGATCATAAGGTTAGCCAATATATATTTACTTTTTAATCCCATTTTTCTTATTGTAATTTTAAAATTATAAACCTGAAATTTCTGCTTCATTTAAATAAAAATATATAATGAAAAACTCATTAAAACTAATACCTCTCTTACTCCTAATACCAGTAATTACAGCAAACTGTCAGAATCCCGAAGATACCGAATTATGGGGGCCGGTACCTGAAAAAATTACCCCTGAACCCGTCTTTTTACCGCCCCCGCCAGATGCAACGATTTTATTTGACGGAACTTCGCTTGAAAATTGGGTTTCTATGGACGGGTCTGCTGCTCAATGGACTATCCAAAATGGTTATATGACTGTTAATCCGGGTACTGGTGATATCAAAACAAAACAACAATTTACCGATGTTCAATTACATGTGGAATGGCGCACTCCCGAAGTTATACAGGGTGAAGGACAGGGCCGTGGCAATAGTGGTGTTTTTTTACAGGAACGTTATGAGGTGCAGGTTCTTGATTCATGGGAAAATCCAACTTATGTAAATGGAATGGCCGGAAGTATCTATAAACAACATATCCCGCTCGTGAATGCTTCACTGCCGCCCGGGGAGTGGCAGGCATACGACATTTTTTTTAAAGCACCGCGATTTGACGAAAATGGGAATCTTGATTTACCAGGCCGTATAACAGTACTTCAAAATGGCGTGCTGATTCAAAACAATGTGGAAATACTGGGAACAACTGTTTATATCGGCCCGCCTTCTTATGAAGCTCATGGGCCGTTAGGTATAAAACTCCAGGATCATGGGGATCTTGTCAGTTTTCGGAATATCTGGGTTCGGGAATTGCAGGAACTATGAGAAAGATTTAACCCCGGTATTTGACCAAAAAGTTATTGTGCTTTCTTTAAAACAGCTATTGTTACATCACCAATCCCAGGAATAGGACCATTTAATTTCTGCACTGAATAATACCTGCCGGCGTTGATTTATGATTCGCATCGAGGATTGGTAGGCATCGGTGTCTCGGCAAGCGATAAATAGTTCGCCCTCAAAACCGAAAGCTAAAGTTCTATATTCAAAGCTTTCAATCTTTCTGCTTTCAAAATGATAGTTAAAAGATTCAAAAACCAAAACAGCCAATGATGAACCTTGAATACATAATTGATCATCTTTTTTATTTTTTTTGAGATTCAGCATATCGGTAACCGGGTGCCCCAAAAACGACGGAGATAAACTCTTAACCGACTCCATCTGTTCAGATGAAATCTCAAGTTCCCAATCAGGGCTGAAGTCAATTCTTCGTTTGGTTTCCTGATTTTCTGTATTGTCTGAGATTAACAATACCTGTTCTTCTTCGATAGCCATTTTGTTACCGGTATTTATGCGTTTATGAATTTTCACTTTAACTGGCAAGCTTTCATCATTCTCTGCCTCTGTACTTATTACTTTTAAATAACTTTTATATGTATCGCCAATTTTTAAATATTCATTTACCTCGATTTTACCCGAATACCAATATACCGATTGATTTTCCGCTCCCGGGCATAACACCTCAAAGGATTTTTCATTGTTTTTTTCGATATATAACCAATGGCCAAAAGGGGTAAGATCGTCACCTTTTTCCACCATATAGCTGTTTCTGTTCATTTTCTCTTCGAAAGTGCGAATTAATTCGGGATCAAGGATAAATTCTGAATCCACAGATCTGCCAGCCCACTTTTTAAAATCCATATACGATATTTTCATTTATATTTAAACATAAAATACGATAATAAAACATAATCGTATGTTCACAGTTAAATATCCATCTATTATAAAATAAATTTCTCAAACTGATTATTGTAGATGATCTTTCCGATATTGAAGCACCTGAAAGAATGTATCAGAAAGTTGAGTCCACTGATTTCTTTGTGGAAATTCTTGTAAACAATGCTGGTTTTGGAGATCACGGATTTTTTCATGAAAGTGATTTAAAAAAACAATTATCTATGATTGATGTAAATATAAAAAGCCTCACTCATCTTACTCATCTTTTCTTACCCGGAATGATTGAACAAGATTGTAAAAAAATTGCAGGAAAAATAAACTCCGTCTTCCAATGTCAGTCGTTCGGCAACTGAATATCTAATTATACATATCATTTACGTAAACTTTTTTTATGTTTTATTTTTAATCGCCACATTAAACTATTGTCTTTATTAAATACATGTTACATATTCTATAAATTTAAATAATCATCAAAACACGGAGTCAAAATTATGAAAATACTTGTAATAGGTGGAACAGGCCTGGTAGGCACACAAGTTGTAAAGGAATTGAGTTCAAGAAATATTGAAGTATCTGTGCTCACCCGAAAAGCAGGGAATGTCAGTGGTTTACCTAAAGAGGCTCGTCTTGTCAGAGGAGATATTCTTAATCCGCTTACGGTAAAAACCATATTTCGGAATATGAACAGGGTCTTTATGTTAAACCCTTTGAGTCTGGACGAAACCAGTCAGGGTATGTTTGCTGTGAATGGAATGCGTACTTCAAGAATAGATCGTATTGTTTATATGTCAGTTCACCAGCTTGAAAAAGCTCTGTACTTACCTCATTTCGGATCCAAACTTGCAATTGAACAGGCTATCAAAAACACAGGTATTCCGTATACCATATTGCGCCCGAATAATTTTTATCAAAATGATTACTGGTCTAAAGATCCAATGACAAGATATGGTATTTATCCACAGCCTCTGGGAAATATCGGGCTTTCCCGGGTTGACATCCGGGATATTGCTGAAGCAGCAGCTATAGCCCTGACAACAGACAATCATGTAAATGAGACCTATAATTTGGTAGGGCCTGATGTTATAACCGGGCCTGAAACAGCTGAAATATGGAGTAAAGCTCTTGGCAGACCCATTAAATATGCCGGGGATGATCTCGATAAATGGGAGCAGGAATCATTGCAATATATGTCGGACTGGATGGCATTCGAGTTGAAACTCATGTATTCCTACTTGCATAAACATGGACTTAAAGCTGAACCGGAAGACCTGGAACGGGTTACCAAACTTCTTGGGCATGCTCCTCGACCATATAAAAAATTCGTTGAAGAAATGGCTGTAATGTGGAGGTCATCTTCCGTTTAGAACAACCTGAACGTCCGTATACGGCATATCAAAAGCTTCAGCTACATCTTTATAAGTAATTGAACCACTTGCAATATTCAGGCCTTTTTTTAGCTCTGGATCATCAGATAGAGCTTTTTTCCAGCCTTTGTTTGCAAGCTGAATAGCATAAGGAAGTGTTGCATTTGTAAGGCCAAGAGTTGAAGTATAAGGAACTGCTCCAGGCATATTTGCCACGCAGTAATGGAGTATACCGTCAACTACATAAGTGGGGTGGTCGTGTGTAGTAGGCCTGGAAGTCTCGAAGCATCCTCCCTGATCTATAGCTACATCAACGAGTACAGTGCCGGGCCGCATTTTAGACAACATCTCTTTTGTAATAAGATGCGGTGCTTTTGCACCAGGTTTTAAAACGGCTCCGATTACAAGATCAACATCGGTTAACATACCCCGTATGTTGGCTTCCGACGAATAGACTGTATTGACATTTTGCGGCATCACTTCATCAAGATAGCGGAGCCTTTGCAAATTTACATCCATAATAGTAGTTGTAGCGCCCATTCCAGCTGCAATTCTTGCAGCATTTACACCAACAACACCGCCACCAAGAACAAGAACATTAGCAGGACGAACACCTGGTATCCCTCCCAGAAGAACTCCGCGTCCGCCAAGTGGTTTTTCAAGATATTTTGCGCCCTCCTGTGTTGCCATTCGGCCCGCAACTTCACTCATTGGAATCAGAAGTGGCAGAGATCGATCATCTTTCTCCACCGTTTCATAAGCTATAGCAATACATTTTGACATTGCAACCGCCCTGGTTAGCTCACGGCTTGCTGCAAAATGGAAATAGGTGAAAATAATCTGACCCTCCTGAAGATTTTCATATTCAGATTCAATCGGTTCCTTTACTTTCATAATCATTTCAGAGTCATGCCACAATTTTTTCACATCATCTATAATTTCTGCGCCGGCATTACTGTATTGTTCATCAGTGAAACCACTTCCAATCCCGGCTCCCTTTTCTATGAGAACTTTATGTCCGTTTCTTTTAAACTGAAGAACCCCCCCGGGTAAAAGCGCAATTCTGTTTTCGTGTGTTTTTATCTCTTTAGGTACACCAATAATCATAAGTCAGTTTCAGTTTTTCATTAAATTTTATGGCCTAAAGGTAGATAAAATTGAGCAAAAAAAGCACTGTAATAAACATTATTTGGAAGGGCTTCTAAAAAGTATTAAAAGATTATAAAAATAACAGAACTCGATTATAGGTTTTGAATCAGATTGCAGTTATTGGAATGATCGTATCACCCCACAACACGTAACTCAAAGCCAACGCTCAACACCCAAATGAATCAAAATAGATTCAGGATTAATCTGACCTCGGTTCTTCCGGTTTTCCGATTCGGTAAATATACCCTTGCGGCGAATCATGCAGTATATAAATATCACCATTTGGGGCTTCGCGAACATCACGAATACGGCCCGGGCTACCCAAAAGTATTTCTTCTTCATGTAATACTTCCCGCTCATCAAAAACAACTCTCCGGATTCTTTCACCCCGAAGGCCCCCAGCAAGCAGATTACCTTTCCACCTGGGAAATTTGTCTGACGTTACAAGAGCAAGGCCGGATGGGCTATGTGTTGGCAGAAATTCATAAAACGGTTCTTCCATGCCTTCCATACGCCTTGCTTCTGCATGAGGAAACTGCTCTTCCGTTCTGTAATCAAGTCCGAATGTGATCGTTGGCCAGCCGTAGTTTTTACCCGCTTCAATATGGTTGAGTTCATCACCACCTCTCGGCCCATGTTCGGTACCCCAGATTTTGCCTGATTCAGGATCAATAACAAGACCCTGAATATTGCGATGACCATAGGAATAGATCTCATCAAGAGCGTCATTCCTGCCGGTAAAAGGATTTCCTTCGGCAGGTGTACCGTCGTCATTTAACCGCAGCAAGGTACCTGCATGATCTCCCAAATCCTGTGCTCTTGGCGGATTTGCCCCCCTGTCGCCAATGCTCATAAATAATTTACCATCATTTGACCATGCCAGCTTTGAACCGTAATGCCTTCCCGGTGATGAATAACGATCCTGAATAAAAATCTCCTCAACATCAACCAAATCAGTCCCATCCAGGCGGCTCCGGATTAACGTAGTAGCCGTTTCATCACCCTGTGGCTTAGAATATGTAAGATAAATCCAGCCGTTATTCTCATAATCCGGATGCAATACTACATCCATCAATCCTCCCTGGCCAACAGCACGGACTTCAGGTAATCCGTTTACAGGAATAATTTCATCATTTTCTACAATATTCAACCGGCCAGGCCTTTCCGTTACCAGATACCGGTTATCAGGCAGAAAAGCAATAGCCCAGGGAAATTCAAATGGGCCGGCAACGGCACTTACACTGATTCTTTCATATTCCGTATCAACTTCTTTTGTCTCAAACACCGGAGCTTCAGACCGCTGATTATTTTCCGTATCATTCTGAGGAGCACACCCGACCCCAATTATCAGAATTACTGCACCAAATGAAATCTGTTTAATAAATGATCGCATATCAATAAGTTATATTTAAATTTTACATTAATTTAATGCACTAACATACAGGATAGATTACGTTTATTCAATTCAATAATTGAATAATTTTATTTTTTTACATCACATTACTCAAGTTCAAGAATCAGAACATCCATCGGGCCAATCGTAAATTCATTTTGGATATTAATGCGGTCATTGCTATAAACTTCAACACCATGGGTAAAACCGGCAAGCCTTTCAGTAAATCTTGAAGTCTCCAGGGTTTGGGCTTCGTTTTGTCCGTTGAGTATTACCATTACAGACTCCTCATCATTATGCCGAAAATAGACATATACATTATTTTCGGGAATAAAATGGGTAAGTTTACCGGTATGAATGACCTCTTTTGTTTCGCGCCAGTGTGAAATTGTGCGGATATAATCGAACATTTCGGGAATCGGAAGATTTCTTTTTTTCCCGAGTTCCTCTCTTCCTTCAGGTGTAAAAGCATTTATTTCATCTCCCGGCCATCCGCCAGGGAAGGTGCGCCGTTTATCCGGGTCGTGTTCTCCGCCCATTTTCATAATCTCTGAACCATAATAAATCTGCGGAACACCCCTGGTTGTTAACGTAAAAGCAACACCCAATTTGAATTTATCAGGATCTTCTCCCACCGATGTCATAAACCGTGTTAAATCGTGGTTATCAAAAAAGATCACATTTAGAAATGGATCGGTATATAGAAAATCCTGCCCAAGCGTATAGTAGAGCCGGGCAAGCCCGGTATCCCAACCGGCTTGTTCATTTATTCCTGAAACAAGTGCAAAATAGAGAGGAAAATCGGTTACACTTGGCAGATATGAATTATAATCTCCTGACAGAATCGAATCAAACTGCCACCAGGCGGTAGTTGGTGCGTTTGGCATCCAGGCTTCTCCTACAATATTAAAATTGGGATATTCCTCTAAAACCCTTCTTGTCCATTCAGCCATGTAGTCCTGATAGGGATATGGATGAGTATCCATTCGAATTCCGTCAATTCCGCTATATTCAATCCACCAGATCGTATTTTGAATCAAATAATCGGCAAGCAGCTCATTTCGCTGATTTAAATCCGGCATCTC
>JBHJOO010000219.1:0-3682 GCA_050329675.1 Balneolaceae bacterium | reverse complement strand
TTCCATGAAAATGATTTTTTGTTTATTTCGGATTCTAATTGGTTCGTAAAAATAAGGGGAATTCAAATGGATGGCTAATCTATTTCGGCCCGATTTTTTGAAAGCCTCAATTTTGATATCTGCTTAAGAATCTGTAGTTTTATTTTATTCCAACTTATTGAAAAGGTTGGGGGTGCTTGTTAAAGGGCTGAGATCAAACCCCACGAACCTGAACCGGGTAATGCCGGCGAAGGGAAACCGATGCAATCTGACAGTCAGATTGTTGATTTGCTCGTCTTTACAAGTTGCTCCTGCCGTAATCCTAATATGAATTGAAGGTTTACCATGCAAGCAACAAAAATAATATTTATAACTCTTGTCATCAGCAGTTTTCTTGCTGTCCCAATATGGGCACAGACTGTTACCGGCACTGTTTTTGATGATCATTCCAATGCAGAATTACCCGGTGCTTCCGTAGTCCAGAAAGATACTCAAAACGGAACATCCACTGCACTGGATGGAACATTTTCACTCAGGCTGCTGCCGGATGCAGATCCTGTATTGGTGGTCACTTTTGTAGGTTATTCGGAAAAAATCATTGCGGTAGATTCGTTTGATCAACCATTGGCCATACGGTTACAGCCGGTTACGATCCGGGGAAGTGAAATTTTTGTCGAAGATGTACGTGCCGGCGAGAGGGCCCCGGTTACACAAACTACCATTCGCCGGTTGGCCATTGAACAGGATAATATAGGGCAGGATCCTGTTTTTACTCTTGAAAAACTTTCTCCATCGGTTCTTACCCATTCTGATTCGGGTTCAAGATTTGCCAACTACAGCTACATCCGTTTAAGGGGAATGGATCAGACCCGGATCAATATGACACTGAATGGTGTGCCGCTGAATGATATGATTGACCAGGGTGTTTTCTTTTCAAATTTTAATGATTTTGGAAACAGTATCCAGTCGGTTCAGGTTCAAAGAGGTGTGGGAACAAGTACTCATGGAACAGCCTCGTATGCCGGATCTATTAATTTTGAGTCAAAAAATATTGTACTGGATGAACCATCTGCCAGTGTAAAGTTGTCGGGCGGTTCTTTTAATTCATACAGGGTGAACAGTGAACTGAATACCGGACCTATCAAAAATTTCGGATTTAATGCCAGTTTCAGCAAACTGGGTTCAGATGGTTACCGGTTTCATTCTGGTACGGAATCCACAACATTTTTTATTTCCGGAGGATATTTTGGTGAAAAAGATATCGTAAAGGTTACCGCTTTTAACGGGCGGACCAAAAATGAACTTGCCTTTTTACCTGTTCCCATCAATTTGATACGGGAAGAACCACGTACCAATACCGTATCAGAAAATGATGAGGATGATTTCAGCCAGCAGTTTGTTCAGCTTCAGTATGGGCATATTTTCAGTGACAAACTATCTGTGACGTCATCCGCCTACTACGGAGGGGCGGGAGGTGATTTCCCGGTAGGATTTTCGGGTGCTGATGGTGCTTTTATTCAGCAGATTTTTAGTCTTGAAAATGATCATTACGGATTTAAATCCACCGTACAGTATAATGCAGCAAGCGGACTTGAGCTTTCCGGTGGTATTCATATATACCGGTTCGACAGGTTAAATGAAGAAGCGTTTGCCCCGGAAAGGGAAAATCTTTTCTATCAGGATAAATCTCAAAAAGATGAATTCAGCTCTTTTGTAAAAGCAAATTACCGGCTTGGAAATATTGAGTTTTTTGGCGATTTGCAAATCCGGGTCCTTTCATTGGAGTTTAAACCGGATGTACAGTTTCTGCTTGACCGCGGCGTGGCTCCTGATCAGGCGAATGTTCCAGTCCGCACATGGACATTTATCAGCCCGAAAGCAGGAATAACGTATTTTGTAAATGAAAACCTGAATCTGTATGGTTCATTCGGAAGAAGTGGACGGGAACCCACGCGCCAGGATATTCTTGGTGCAACCAATATCAATCCTTCAAACCTGGAAGTAGTGAGGGATGTGAATTCTGTTAATGCAGAATATGTAAATGATTTTGAAGCGGGTTTCCGTCTTCAAACAAGCCGGTTTGCAGGGAAATTAAATGGTTTTTATATGCAGTTTCGGGATGAAATTTCCCCGACGGGTGCTTTTATTCCGGAAGGATTTGTACAATTACGAGAAAATATATCCAAAAGTTTTCGCGCTGGTGCAGAATTTGAATGGCAGTGGCGAATGTTCAATCCGCTTTCAGTTTCGGGTAATTTAACCTGGATGACAACAAACATCAGGGAATTTACTCCGGGAGATTCAGATCAGGTGTTCAGAAACAGAGAGTCGATTTTATCACCCAACTGGCTTATGAATGCCACGGCAACCTATTCTGTTACCGACTGGGCGGATGTGACGTTTTCGGGACGGTTTGTTGGCGAATCATTTTTGGAGCTTACCAATCAGCCGGAGTTTACAATGCCTTCGTTCTTTACGGGCGATCTGGGTTTTGATATCAGGGTAAATAATACAGTGTCGGCATCCCTGAAAATTAACAATGTTTTTGACAAGCGTTATTTCACCCATGGAGCTCCTCTGGATACCAATTTTGACGGCGAATTCGATACACCCGGTTTTATTGTACAGCCGCCGCGGCACGCTTTTGCTGAAATTAAAATTAAAATTTAAAGTTGAAAAATTATGTCAGAAAAAAATCAAGGTAAAGACGGACGAATAGCAGGATGCAGTATTTCCATCTATCCGATGTGCGATCATTTTGTGGATGTGATTCTGAACGCACTTGAAAAAGTGAATTCTTCTAAAGTGTGGATGAAAACTGACGAGGTGAGTACAATTATCCGCGGACGAATTCCCCATATTTTTGATGTTGCCGGTGCCGCATTTCTGCAAGCTGCAAAAACCGGTGAACATGTAGTTTTGAGTGGTACGTTTTCGGTTGGGTGTCCCGGAGATACGGAAGGGCATGTATATATGGCGGAGGATGATGTAAAGCTTAATGAAAAAGAATCCAAAACTATCCAGCAGGAGGTGGTTACAAAATTTGCCCTCTATCCGATGGGAGGAGGAGATTATATGGATCTGATTTACAAGCAGATAGAAGCGATGAAAAAACATGTTAAAGTAGAATTAACTCATTATGAAACCAAATTGGCCGGACCGGCTCAGCATGTGTTGAAAGGCCTTGAAAATGTATTTACAGAAACTGAAAAAGCAGGATCAGAACATACTGTTATGACAGTGACGATCTCGGCGAATAGCCCGTCATAACCGGGTCAATGTATTCATTTGACCAGGGACAATACTGGCAAATGCTTGAACATCGTTTGGTCATCCCGTTATCTTGTATTCCGGAATCACAATACCAGGGGCAATTGAAGCAGATTCCGGAACTGGTTTCAACTTTAACTTCACTGTGTAATTCAGGCCTTTGTTTACCAATTTTTCTGATTTTTGGTGTTATAGTGATTTCATCATATTGGGAATGGTTACTATTCATAGTTTGTACCTCCGGGTGGGTTGATACTGTTCGTAGTAAGTAAAGGGGCACGGATCTTTTTTTACAGCTTGCCCGTTTGGTTTAGTGCTATAATCAATTAAGTATTAAACAGTGCATGCTTCATAACATATGTCTAAAGAGTACATAACATATATGTTATTAGATGTGAATGAAATTTTGGTGTGTTTTTACAACATTTCGAAA
>JBHJOO010000160.1:0-6450 GCA_050329675.1 Balneolaceae bacterium | reverse complement strand
CCTGGACCTGGGCCTGAGAACCGGGCCGTACGGTGCCGGCTTCCTGCCATTCAAGCAAGGCCTCACCCTCCGCAAGTTGAAGAAGCACCCGCACGGGATCGATCTTGGCCCGCTCAAGCCGCTGCTTCCTGAAAGGTTGTTTACGCCCGGCAAGCGGATCCATGCCGCCCCCGAGACGCTGGTGTGCGATGTGGCACGGGTTAAAGAGCGGCTGCTCGGGAACAGTCAAAGCGAAGAAGACGGTTTCGGCCTGCTGCTGATCGGCAGACGGCAGCTCCGGAGCAACAATTCCTGGATGCACAACTATGCCCGCCTGATGCGGGGAAGGAACCGCTGCACCCTTCTCATCCATCCGGTGGACGCCGAGACGAGGGGGCTCAAAACGGGGACACAGGTTCGTCTCCTGTCCCGCGCAGGCAACATCGAGGTGCCGGTCGAAGTGAGCGGCGAAATGATGCCCGGGGTAGTGAGCCTGCCGCACGGCTGGGGCCATGACCAGCCCGGAATACAGGTGGATGTGGCCCGGGCCCATGCCGGTGTGAGCGTTAACGATGTAACGGACGATCAGTCTCTGGATGCCTTGAGCGGCAATGCAGTGCTGAACGGCGTACCGGTGCGGATCGAGAGGATCGATGTGTGAGCCGTGGCAGCCCGGCAAGTGAACGGAAATCCGATGAAATTTCACATTCAATCAACCTGGAACGAGCCCGATGTTTGGGTTTTCCAATAGCCAGCTTATGGGATGTGTGAAAAAATGGGTATCGGGTTTCTGCACATTCCGGAACCGGGGAATGAGTCGAAAAAGAGCACACATCCTTTCCGTCATCGCAAATCAGTACACGGACGATTTTCTGCAGCACCATCATATTCAAGCATGACTGTAAAAAACTCCTGCAGTAACATTCTTCAGAAATTTTCGTAGGAAGTGAAAAGCTCCGGCTTACCAATGTACAGTGATGAATGATTCAACAACTCTTACCATAAACGACAAAGTGCTATTGGATGGTGGTACCAGGTGCGACCTGGTGGACCTGAAGGATGTCCATTATTTTGAAACCTGTGGCAATTATTGCAAAACGTACTACAAGGGTGGAATGATTCTGATTAACCGAACACTCAATTACCTGGACGCGAAACTCCCGAAGCGATATTTTTTCCGGGCAAATCGCCAGTATATTATTAATCTTACCCAAATCAGCAGTGTGCAGATCCGGGAGCAATCTGTCTACCGGGTTGTATTGTCGTGCGGAAAAGAGATAAATATTTCAAGAAGGCGATCACATCGCTTCAGAGAGTTGCTCAGTTTATAGGTATCAAAGAGAAAATAAAAGTGGGTAATTGAGTGAAAAATAAAGATGTTCTTTTTCTGATAGTCTGTGACAGGTGGAACCAAATCCAAAAATATCTGCAAACAGCGCTCAGGACGCAAGTCCCGAACGCTGTTTGCGTTTATTTATGTGTATGGTTTTTGAGACAGGGTAACTACGTCAGTCTGTTTTTGTTTTGGCCCTTGTGATCAAAATAGACCACACGGATGTTGTCATCTTTTTGGAGTATCAACTTGTATTCGATGCTCTTGCTGTCGAAATTGTAGATCACCCGTTCATTCCCGATCATTTTCCAGGATTTAAACTCTTCATCGATCAGCTGCATTCTGATCACCCCGGGTAACGGGATATTTCGCTGAATGACAGTAGAGCGAATGAGATTTCCCCGGTGATCATATTCGGCGAAAAGCTCCTCATTTTCAGTAGAACCTTCTACGATAAATTTTTCATACCGGCTGTTGCTGTTTTTGACCATATCCAGATTGTTGTTTCTGAAAAGGTTCTCATCTTTTAAGCAGTGCAGATTTTTGAAACAGGCAAAATTATCCTCGTTTATTGTCAAGCTGCTCTTAGGTCCTTCAGGCGAGGTCCTGTCGGATGCAGGCTGCTGAGCCTCAGTATAAGCGGCTGCGGTTACAAACAGTAACATTGTCAAGATAATAAGTTTCGTTTTCATGGTATGTGGGATTATGTTAAAAGTTATATAAGTTGACGACTTGAACTGCCATTCAGTTTCAATTAACGGCGGAATTTTTTTTGAATGGCAAAATAGATTGTAAGGCGGCTGGGGGTGATGATAGGCGGTTAAAGGGTTATCCCAATGATGAAAAAGAATATTAAGACTGTTCTAAAAAGTAAAACTTTTGAACCCATGCAACTCTAATAAGCATAACATTTCGGTGTACATTCTTTCAATTGGTTCTTACAAAGCTATTTAAAACCACTATTTGAAGCAGATTCTGTTTTTGGATACATTGATTTGGAAACATAAAAACAGTAAAAATGAATATTCATAGAAAGAAATCAGATGAAAACATACGATCATATTATTCTGGGAACGGGACAGGCAACAGGTACGCTTTTGGGGAAATTAATACCGGAGGGTCATTCGATTGCGGTTATTGAGGGTGGCAAAGTGGGTGGAAGCTGTGTGAATTACGGATGTACACCAACCAAGACGATGGTTGCAAGTGCAAAAGCCATGCATCAGGCGAGGCGGGGAGGTTTTTTCGGATTCAGTACCGATAACCTGACGGTTAACTACAGCCGCGTTAGGGAAAGGATGAATGAAATACGGAACGGGTCCAGCAGCGGACTGGAAAACTGGATGAAAGGCACGGACAATGTAACATTGTATAAGGATTGGGGAAAGTTTACCGGCCCAAAAACGATTGCAGTGGGCGATGAGGAGATAAATGGGAAAAATATTTATATCAATATCGGAACCCGTCCGTTCGCACCACCCATTGCAGGGCTGGATAGTGTTCCCTGGATGGACAGTGCACGCCTGCTTGATCTGGAAGAACTGCCGGAGCATTTGATCATCATCGGAGGCGGGTATGTCGGGGTTGAGTTTAGCCAGGTGTATCGAAGGTTTGGCTCAAAGGTTACAATAATTCAGCGGAATGATCAGCTCATGCCGCGGGAGGATAAAGATGTGGCTGTTGCTATTCAGGAATTTCTGGAAGAAGAGGGTGTGAACGTTCATTGCAACTCAGAAGCTGAAGAAATTACGGAGGGTGGGGACGGAATTGAACTAAAGATGAAATCCGGTGAGCTTATCCGCGGTTCTCACCTGCTGCTTGCTGCCGGCCGACGGCCGAACAGTGATACCATCCAACCGGATGCCGCCGGATTAACCCTGAATCAAAGGGGATATATCAAGGTGGATGATTACTGCCGCACGGGAATTGACGGGGTTTTTGCTGTAGGCGATGTGAATGGTGAAGGAGCATTTACTCACACATCCGTAAATGATGCGGAAATTGTTCTCGACTACCTCAACGGCGGAGACCGGGCTATTTCAAAACGAATAACCATCTATGGGCTGTTCACCGATCCGCCGCTGGGCAGGGTGGGTATGTCTGAAAAAGAGGCCCTTGCAGCCGGAAAGAAAGTGTTGAAAGCGACCCGGCCTATGAGCAAAATAAGCCGTGCTAAAGAGATGGGAGAAACAAAAGGCTTTGCGAAGCTGCTGGTGGATGCCGAGACCGATTTGATCCTTGGGGCAGCGATTCTTGGGCCCGGCGGTGATGAGATTATCAACATGTTTGCAGCCATCATGCACAGTCAGATTCCATGCCGGGAATACCGGAAAGTGGTATTGGTTCATCCGACTGTTTCAGAATTAATGCCGTGGGTTTTGGATGGGCTGAAAATGGTTGAATAGTGTTATAACAACCCCCAAACTAACCTTCAACGGGTTACTTCAATTTGCTGGAAGGGCGTATTGACCGGTGTGAAATGCATTTTTTACTGATATTGGCCGGCGCACCTGTTCGGGCAAGAGGGAACCGGCATCTTGCAGAGAATCGAAATTTTATATATTCGGGATGAAGATGGTATTTCGTCTTCATTTATTAAAGAGTGAAACAAACAATAAAATATATGTTAATAAGAAACACAATAACGCTCTTTCTTTTTTTACTTTTAACTCTTTCTGCTCCGTTTATGCTTCTTGCTCAGGACACTGAAGTTGAGTTGACGGTTGGTTTCCTTACATCCAATGATATTTTAAACTACAATGATACACCCTTTCGCCAGGTTTTTCCGGATGAGGATGTAACTTCCTCCGATACGCATTCAACAGGTATCGGAATTGCATTCCGGCATCTTGTGCATCATAATATTAAAGTGGGAGGTCAGCTTACCTATCAGAGAGTGGATAAAGAATTTGTTCAGGACAACATCAAGATTGGTGAAGGCACGGTAGATTTTTTCACACTTCTGGGGAATGCGAATTTTTACTGGCTTCAATCCGGTTCTTTTGGCATATTCTCGGGCGCCGGACTCGGATTCAGCTTCTCAAATGAAGATCAGTTTGATTTGAACGATGATGAGCTTTCACGAACAGAAACAGGCCTGTTTTTTGCCTGGCAGGCCAATGCAATCGGATTCGAATTTGGCCGTGATTTCCGGTTTGTTACCAATGCAGGTTTTGGAACCCAGGGGGTAGTAAGCTTTGGGTTAAAGTTCAGGTTTTGAGAAATACGGGTTAAAAGCTCGCTCATTACATAAAAAAAGCCCGCTTTTAAGTAAAAAACGGGCTTTGATAGAGTTTTGATTCAAATCAATCAATACCTGTACTGATCTGATTTGTAAGGGCCTTCAACCGGAACACCGATGTATTCGGCCTGATCTTCATTCAATTCATCCAGCTCCACACCGATTTTCTCAAGATGCAGCCTGGCTACTTTCTCATCCAGGTCTTTTGGAAGTACATGAACGCCCAACTCGAAATCATCGGGGCGGGTCCAAAGTGCAATCTGTGCAAGGGTCTGGTTGGTAAAACTGTTGCTCATTACAAAACTCGGATGCCCTGTGGCATTGCCAAGATTCATCAGCCGGCCTTCGGATAAAAGAATAACATCTTTACCGTTTTTAAGTGTATAAAGGTCCACCTGCGGTTTGATATTATCTCTTTTTGCATTTTCCTTTAGCCATCGTACATCTATTTCGTTGTCAAAATGCCCGATATTACCGACTATGGCTTTATCTTTCATTAACTGGAAGTGTTCCCCGGTTATGATATCTTTGTTTCCGGTCGCTGTAACTATTATATCAGCCTCTTTCACAGCATTGATCATTTTTTTCACTCCATATCCATCCATTGCTGCCTGAAGTGCACAAATCGGGTCAATTTCGGTTACAATAACCCGTGCACCGGCTCCGCGTAGTGAAGCAGCCGAGCCTTTTCCGACATCTCCATATCCGGCAACCACAGCTACTTTACCTGCAAACATTACATCAGTGGCACGCCTGATTGCATCCACACAAGATTCACGACAGCCGTATTTGTTGTCAAACTTGGATTTGGTAACCGAGTCATTCACATTAATAGCCGGGGCTCCCAATTTTCCATTTTTATGCATTTGATAGAGGCGCATCACACCGGTTGTGGTCTCTTCAGAAATCCCCCGGATATCCTTAAGCAGTTCCGGATACTTATCGTGTACCATCATCGTAAGGTCACCACCATCATCCAGAATCATATTAAGAGGCTTGCCATCTTCAAAAAAGAGTGTCTGTTCGATACACCAATTGTATTCCTCTTCTGTTTCTCCTTTCCATGCATAAACCGGAATGCCGGCTTTGGCCATTGCAGCCGCCGCATGATCCTGAGTCGAAAATATGTTACAGGATGACCACTGAACCTCAGCCCCAAGCTCGGTGAGGGTTTCAATTAAAACCGCAGTCTGTACAGTCATATGAAGACATCCGGCAATCCGGGCACCTTTAAGCGGTTTATTTTTTCCAAATTCCTCCCTTAGAGCAATCAAACCCGGCATTTCGGATTCGGCTATATTGATCTCCTTCCTGCCATATCCGGCCAGGCCAATATCTTTAACTTTGAATGGTAATTTTTCTACTTGTTGTTCCATTAAATCGTCTTATGTTTAGTTAGATACGTTTATATTTTTAATTTTATGTAATTCTGCTTCTACGAACAAAATGTTGTTTTGTTTGGTTCGAATGGTATGAAAAAACTCCTGAAATCCTGTTTTCTACAAATATTCGAGAATTACGGATTTGGTTTGGTTATAGTCGCCTTGTGTGCCTCTTGAACCCATTTCAATTTTTATCAATTCTCCATCCGGATCAATAAGAACTTTAAAGGGGATTCCGCTTGCACCCAGGCTTCCAAATACATTAAAATCATCGATAAGATAAATAAAATCATAATCGTTTTCCGATTCAAAGCGGATTGCATCTTCCCTGCTGTCACTTAGCCCAACCGTTACCGCAAGCATTTCAAAATTATCGGGATATTCTTCCCGTAATTGGTGCATAGCCGGGAATACCTGAAGGCATGGCCCACACCATGTTTCCCAGAAATCGATTAAAACCACCTTGCCTTTAAATTGCTCCAGATCCACTGTGTTTCCATCCAGATCGGAAAAGG
>JBHJOO010000289.1:0-3594 GCA_050329675.1 Balneolaceae bacterium | reverse complement strand
ACGGGCAGAGGCAGTTTTTTTGCCTGCAGCAGCTCCTGCAGGACGGTCTTGGAGTCTTTCCCGGGATTATCAATATCCAGGTCCTGCAAGGATTTGCTGTACACGGATCTGATAAATTCGCTGCTTGCTTCCATCCCGGAATCCAGATAAATGGCGCCGATCAGTGATTCCAGGGTATTTGCCAGGATCGAATCGCGTCTCCAGCCACCACTTTTCTTTTCACCGGGCCCCAATCTGATGAAGTTTCCGAGATCGAGCTGCCGGGCCAGTTGTGCTAGCGTTTCACGTTTGACCAGGTTTGCGCGCAGCCGGGTCAATACACCCTCCGGTTGCTCGGGATAGGCCTGATAAAGGATTTCAGTTATCAGAAATCCAAGAATGGCGTCACCGAGAAACTCCAGACGCTCATTGTTTCTGCTTCCGCTACTGCGGTGGGTTAGTGCCGTCTCCAGCAAATCCGGATCGCGGAATTCATATTCCGGTAATTTCAGCGGCAAGACACCATCACCTATCTCTCACCGGTAGTGCCCTTATCGCCGGTCAGGGGCAGTGTTTTGTCAAACTTGAGCAACAGTTCCAGGTCTGCAAACAGCTTGTTGGTTGCCTCATACTGCACATGCAGTAACGGTGGCTCTCCGGCTTTACTGGGCTTGATGATATTGACATGATCCCTGATGTTCCTGCTCGTGAAGCGGTCTATATTGGTTACCGCAAGCGCCCTCATGAATGCGCTTCTGGTATCCGCCACACTTTTTTTGTCGGCGTCGGGCTGTGATACAACCGTGCGCATGGCGGCTTCCACCTGGAATTTTTCGTTATAAAGTGGAAACAACCTGAGGGTAAACAACACCACTATCGCGATAAATGCCAGCACAAAGCACAAACCCAGAAAAGTCAGTCCGGACTGTTTTTTCAGTAATTTGTTCATTTTCCTGCCTCTTGAAAAGTGTTTGTCTATTCCAGTACGGTGCCTATACGACTCCAGCCGATCCCGCCGTTTTTCCTGTCCCAGTTCATCCAGATATAAAATGCCCGGCCAACCAGGTGATCATCCGGCACAAACCCCCAATATCGGGAATCCCTGCTGTTATCACGATTATCTCCGAGCACAAAATAACTTTCCTCCGGCACCCTGGTTTCAAAATTTAATGCAGCCCGGTGCGGATTGACTAGAATACCACGACTGGAGTCCTCGAGAAATTCGGTAAACTACAGGTTGCCGTCTTCCACGATACCGGAGCCGACCCCCTTGTATACCCCGTTTATCTGTTGTTTTACTTCCAACCCATTGATATATAATATTTTATTAATATAACGAATATGGTCGCCCGGCACCCCGACAACACGTTTGATAAAGGGTACCGACGGGTCCTCAGGTGAGCGGAAAACAATTATCTCCCCTCTTTCCGGCACCCCGTTGTCAATGATCTTGCGATTGATAACCGGTAAACGGATACCGTAATCGTATTTATTGACCAGGATGAAATCACCGATGAGCAGGGTCGGCATCATCGATGCCGACGGAATACGAAACGGCTCTGCGATGAACGAACGCAAGACAAGAACGATCAGAAACACGGGGAAAAAGGACCGGGCATATTCAACTATCAGCGGTTCTCCCCGCGTTTCCCCCTGGTTATCGTCCAGTGCATGATTTTCACGGCGCTTGCGTGCAAAAAACAATGAATCAAACGCCCATATACCCCCGCTGATCAGGGTCAACAGTACCAGCCATGCAGAAAAATCAAGGTTCATTTGTCCTTACCTACATGCAAGATAGCCATAAAGGCTGATTGTGGAATCTCAACTGAACCAAACTGCTTCATTCTTTTCTTGCCTGCTTTCTGCTTTTCCAGCAATTTCCGTTTTCGGGTAATATCACCGCCATAACATTTGGCGGTAACATTCTTGCGAAGGGCCTTTACTGTCTCCCTGGCGACGATTTTAGCGCCGATACCTGCCTGGATCGCCACTTCATACATTTGTCTGGGGATAAATTCTTTCATTTTTGTGACCAGCTCCCTGCCCCTGCGGTCCGCCAGATCCCGGTGAACGATGGAAGAAAGCGCATCTACCCGCTCACCGTTTATCAGGATATCCAGTTTAACCAGGCTGGCAGACTGATACCGGGTAAAATGATAATCAAAGGAGGCATAACCGCGGCTGACCGATTTCAGACGATCAAAAAAATCAAGCACAACCTCGCTCATGGGCAGTTCAAATGTCAGGGATATCTGTTTACCTGCATAATGCAGTTTCTTCTGCGTTCCTCTTTTTTCAATACACAGGGCTATCACATTACCCAGAAATTCCTGTGGTACCAGTATATCTGCAACAATTATCGGTTCACGGATATCGCTTATCTGATCGAGTGGAGGCAAGGTTGCCGGATTATCCACGTGCAGGATCTCGCCCGACGTCTTGTGCACCTCATAGATAACCGTGGGAGCCGTGGTTATCAGGTTCAGATCATATTCCCGCTCCAGCCGCTCCTGAATGATTTCCATATGCAGCATGCCGAGAAACCCGCATCGATAACCGAACCCCAGGGCCTGGGATGTCTCCGGCTCAAAATACAGGGCGGCGTCATTCAGGCTCAGTTTTGACAGAGCATCCCGCAACTCCTCATATTCACCCGAATCCACCGGAAACAGCCCGGCAAAAACACGTGGTTTGATTTTCTGAAAGCCGGGGAGAGGTTTCACTGCCGGTTTCGGATAGCATGTCAATGTATCACCGACGGGTGCACCATGAATATCCTTGATTCCGGCAACCACATATCCAACCTCGCCGGTATCGAGAAACTTCCGGGAGGTCCGCTTCGGGGTAAACACACCTACCTCATCAATCTGATGGCTGACGCCTGTTGACATTACATGGATTTTTTCGCCGACCCGGATACAGCCGTCAACGACCCTTACCAGCGAAACCACACCAAGGTAATTGTCAAACCAGGAGTCAATAATCAGCGCCCGCAGCGATGCAGACGGATCGCCGCGGGGCGGTGGAATGCGCAGGATTATCGCCTCCAGAAGCTGCGCAACACCCTGCCCGGTCTTGGCGCTGACCTGAATTGTATTGCTTGCATCCAGTCCGATAATTTCCTCGATTTCCTGCATGACGCGCTCCGGATCTGCCGAGGGCAGATCAATCTTGTTGATTACCGGCAGTATCTCAAGATCCTGCTCGATCGCTGTAAAACAGTTGGCGACGCTTTGCGCTTCAACTCCCTGCGCGGCATCTACCACGAGTAAAGCACCTTCACAGGCGCTCAGGGAACGGGAGACTTCATAGCTGAAATCCACGTGTCCCGGAGTATCAATCAGATTCAGGTGATAATTCACGCCCCCTTCGGATCGGTAATTCAGGGTTACACTCTGGGACTTGATGGTAATTCCTCTTTCCCGCTCGATATCCATCGAATCCAGCACCTGGTTTGACATTTCCCTTTCAGTAAGCCCGCCACAAATCTGGATGAATCTGTCGGCAAGCGTCGACTTGCCGTGATCGATGTGCGCTATGATGGAAAAATTCCTGATGTTTTGCATATCGTTCAGAAAGGAAACCTTATCGGGGCAAAGACATACTCTGGCA
>JBHJOO010000128.1:0-13767 GCA_050329675.1 Balneolaceae bacterium | reverse complement strand
TCAAAACCCTGCGGAAAACCATGTGTAACAATCAAAACATAAACCTTAATGATGACCGAATCTCCTTTAAACTGGCAGCTTAACCTATTCTGTTTTTACACAGAAATTGAGACTTGACCACTGAAGATAACAAACCCATGTGGGGAACCTGTCCTAATGCAACTTCAATTGAGAACCATCAATTGCCTGTGGTGTATATACTGGAACAAAACTACCCGAACCCGTTCAACCCGAGTACCGTGATTGAATTCGGCCTGCCAAAAGCTGGTATCGTAACACTTGAGGTTTATAATATGCTTGGCCAGAGAGTGGCACAACTTGCAAATGAATTCAAACCCGCAGGCCGGCATCAGGTAATTTTTGATGCGTCTGTTTTATCCAGCGGCATGTATTTATACAGGTTACAGTTTGAGAGTGAAGTTCATACAAAGAAAATGATGTTGATTAAGTGATCTGAATATCTATGATGTGAATGCAGACAATATACGGCGGGTTGTCAAGCGGGGCTTTCAACGACGCAATTTTGACGAGTTGTCTATTCTCCTTTATTCACTTCTTCCATGTCGATATTGAGAACACGGTTTTTGGAGAAAAAATTATTAATTCTAAATATTCACTTCACTACCCCCCGAATCAGCCAGATGTGGCTCGACTGTCCTTCCCGGAAGGTACTTGTTACAATCGCAATTTCGCCATCCCCTTTTGCTGCCAGTTTACGCATAAGGGATCCCTGCCGGCTGCCATTTGCCCCAAGCCCGGGAGAAGTAGTTCCGGGTATGGGTGAGGGGATAGAGAAGTTATCCCCGCCATCTTCTGACATACTGAATCCAAGACCCAATGAACGCCCGGTATGGGATGGGAACAGATCCCAGATAACAAATAACCGATTTTTTTCATCCAATGCCAGTTCTGGAAATTCGGTACTTCTCACCTGGCCTGAGTGATTACCCGAAATTTGTTTTGGTTCTTCAAATGACGTTTCATCTGCAAATCTGCGAGTGTATTGAATCGTGTACTGCCGGGAGGCCGGAGATAGCAGGTTCGCAAAAACAAGATGAAGATTACCGTTGCTATCGGAAGCAAGTTTGGGAGCATCGGAATGAGTGCCACTTTCAAAGACAATTTCAGGTTTGCTGAAACTGTTTCCACCGTCGGTAGAATAGGCATACCGGATGTCCGCAGCAACGTCCTCCCCTATCGTCCAGACAATATGAACAGTGCCATCGGGGTCAACCGCAAGGTCCGGTCCCCGTGCTGGTTCAGAGTCGGTGCCGGCAATCCGGACAGGTTCGCTGAAGGTTTGGCCGCGGTCGGTGGAACGGCTGACATACAGAGCTCCTTCATATTCGGTCCAGGCAGCATAGAGTTTGCCCTCCGGGCTGATGGCAAGATCAAGGCTCCCGTTATCCCACCGGAACGCTGTAAGCCGGCCCTTTCCGGCCCCGGCTTCAGTATTGGAAAGATTGATCGGATCACTGAACGTTTTCCCCCCGTTAGTGGAACGGGAAAAAAGGATTTCACCTCCATGTGATCCTCCTGAAAATATGATCTCCTGCCACAACAGGTAGATGCCTTCGGAGTCAATCACCATGCGAGGCAGCCAGGAAAAAATGTCTGAATCACCCAGTACAGCCACCGGTTCACTGAACTGTGGTTCCCCGGCTGAATTAATCTTCTGGAAATATAAATCCTGCTCCGACTGATCTACCCATACAATCCCCAGGTTGCCGTGCTGATCAAACGCAAGAGTGGGATCGTCTACATAGCGGAAGTCGGAGTCGTTCATCAGCCACGGCCCCTGGTGCGCTGCTCCGCTGGTGATTTCCTGTTTCTCACCCCAGTTTACAGGAGAATCATCCTGATTGTCCGGCTCACTATCCGTAAGCAGAACGAAGCCTGCACTTATCAACAAACCTGTAATGAACAGGATTCTATAAAAGATATGATCAGTCATAAAAAAGTATAGGGACTGGTAATGATTAGAAAAATTTCCGATTAAAATGAACTATGCAAATATTATTGGAGTTCGGCATAAAACACAAATAAGTAAAATGATAGAAGAAACCCTGTTTCAGAGTTCAGTCTGTTCAAGTGCAGAACGGATTACACCAAGCTGAATTCGGATGGCAGTTTCAATCGGTACAGGTTTGATCTGAAAATTGCTCAGTACCGGATCCAGCGGTTTTTCTGCCACAGCCCGGCGTCTTATCTCCGGGAGTTTCTCTTTCAGAGCCAGATAAGTGGCAGGAACTCCGGGTTGGTCCGATTTGTGATCCGAACTAACGAGAAAGAGAGGCAGTTCGGTGACCAGGCAAAGTGGATCACCTCCCAGTGAGCGAATATACTCCATCGAACTCAGGTGGAATTTGGACGCTGTTACTTCGTCACCCTGATCCAAAAAATGCTTTCTCATAGCACGGCCTTTCGGTGTAGTAGTAAATCCCGGGCCGATATACTGAAATCCTTTTTCGCCTTTCCGGTCGTGATCGTGTAGCGGAAGGTCGTGTTTTTTAGCTAATGCCTGAAAATCAGCCTGCAGTTTATTTGTACGATCGGCCCAGTGCCGTTCAATCAGCAGCATGATTCCTTCGGCAAACGCCATCCCGTGAAAATTGATATATAAATCACAAGGGGCAAACTCTTGCAGAATTCCCGAAACAGCCTTGTTCTCCAGGCGCATCCCGGGATAACCGAATTCCAGATCCCGCCCCGGCTCTTCCCGGAATGCATGCGCCGCATAGGCCTGAAGATCCGGCCATTGTTCCGCCCAGCGTCGATTTTTGGCCTCGCCATCCGGATTGATGTGGGGGATAATCAGGATCCGGTATTTTTCAGGGAGCCCGGATGGCGCTTTACGCGTCAACAGATGTTCCACTAAAATACGCAGCATTTCGGGACCCACAGGTTCGTCCGAATGGGCACCGGCCAGAAGAACTACACGGGTGTTGCCGCTACCGTACCGGAATGCGTGAATAGGACGACCTTCTTCACTTTGGCCGATAGTCAGAATTTCGACAGGGTTATCTGATCGATCCAGCAACGGAGCAATGGACCGGATAAAAGATGCAGTAGTGCTAAAAGTACGGTTTTTTATCTCTATTTGATCGAAAAAAGAAAGCATGGGTGAATATAAAAGATAAATGTTTCGTTATTAACAACCCAAATCATTCCTATTAATTGTAATGGAAAGCAGGCCTGGAAGACATGAGAACTGACGGAAAGTGATTTTCCAACGATTGGATTTGGTTTGTTTTTAACCAATTCTGAAATACAGCATGTATCGAGTAAATATCTCATAGTTCAACGTTACGGACAGGCGATTATAGAGCAGTGTCGTCAGCCGGTGGATGCATTGTCAATCTCCTGCGCCGAGCGAATTCCGGATGTTGATTTTTTTGAAAAAAAACGAGCCAAAGAGATTGCCGTCAATTGACGTGATTATGGCCAGAGTGCCGAGTCCCCGAATGAAAGAACGTCTCGATATGTCTGATTTCTGCTTTTTTATAGTGGATGTTGTTAGTTAGTTCTGTTTGAGATTGGAGTTATCCCTTTGAAACAAGGATAAACCGGCAAAATCCGCTTGAAATGCATTATTATAGCCCGGATTTACTTTTGCAGCAATTCCCAGAATCCACGTGGCTGGATAATTTTGAGGTGTGATATTTGCGAAGAAACTGAAGGACATCTGATACCCTTCTTTCCGGGACTTTGAGCTTCTGAACAAGCACACGATGTAGTTCTTGTAATACAAATTCACCCGTCATCAATTGATGATCGGCAAGAATCACTTCAAGCAAATCCGCACTTAGACCCCTCGCTGTGAATGCACTAACCAGAACATCGGTATCAGCAAATATCTCCATGATACACTTCGGTTTATTAGCAGATATAAGGGGCTAATATTAAGGAGTGCACCATGAGTCCTTAAAATATGATTAACAAGCCTCATGATACATTCCGGAATTTTGGTGTAGACGAAAAAGGCTCAGCTTTCTCAGGAGTGCGCCATGAGATCTTAAGATTAAAATAAACAAGCCTCATGAAACTTCACGAAAAACATCTTCATCTGTGAGCCATCCTTTAGGAAGAAAAGAAAGTTTATTTTACTGGTATCTTATTCTTATTAAATTAAAGATAAAACCCTACTTACGAAGAATGGTTATGAATAAAATAAAAGAGGAGAAAACAGCAGGCGCTTTTTCGAACCGTGATCACAAGTCTATCATAAAAGATGTTTTTGCAGTGGGAGATATTGAGATCAACGGGGCTCGCCCATGGGATATCACCGTGCATGATGAACGCTTCTATAAGCGAGTTCTCACAGAGGATTCACTCGGCCTGGGCGAGTCGTATGTGGAAGGCTGGTGGGATGCAAAGGAACTGGATTCATTTTTCTTCCATTTGCTGAGAATTGATCTTAATAATTACCGTATGTCGTGGCAGCGTAAACTTACCGTACTGAAAGACCGTCTCCTGAACCGGCAGAACAAAAAGCGCGCTTTTGTTGTCGGTAAACATCACTACGACCGCGGTAACGATCTGTTCAGTGTGATGCTGGACAGCCGGTTGACATACACGTGCGGATATTGGAAAGACGCTTCATCGCTTGATGAGGCCCAGGAGAACAAACTGGATTTGATATGCCGTAAAATCGGGCTGAAACCGGGACAGAAGATTCTCGATATCGGATGCGGCTGGGGTAGTTTTATGAAATATGCCGCCGAAAAGTATGGTGTTTCAGCAGTTGGTGTAACTGTTTCCGAAGAGCAGGTTGAGCTTGGCCGCAAACTCTGCGAGGGCCTGCCGGTGGAGTTTCGGCTGCAAGACTATCGGGAAGTGAGCGGCAGGTTCGACCACGTGGTATCGCTTGGAATGTTTGAACATGTTGGCCCCAAAAACTACCGCACCTTTTTCGAAAAAGCGGATGAATGCCTGAAAGATGACGGATTTTTACTGTTGCATACAATCGGCAATATTCACTCAGACCGTTCTACAGATCCGTTTACGGAAAAGTACATATTTCCAAACAGTGTAATACCTTCCATTCGTCAGATCGGGGATGCCACAGAGCGCCTGTTTTTGATGGAAGACTGGCACAATTTCGGCCATTATTATGACCCAACACTGATGGCCTGGAATGAGAATTTTGAGGCCGGATGGGACAAGCTTCAATCCGGATATGGCGATACTTTTTACAGGATGTGGCGCTATTTTCTGCTTTCGTCTGCAGGTTCATTCCGAAGCCGGAAAATGCAGCTATGGCAGATCGTATTCACAAAAAAAGGCCTGATTGGAGGATATATACCTGTAAGATGATTGAAATGAATTACAAACATTTGAAACTGCCAGTTGAATATTGTGTCAGTTCGTTGGGACCGGGCAGTTCGGTGCCTTGACATCCGGGGCATCAGGGATCTCAAACGTCCATACCGCGAGCACAGGGTTTCACCAGATCCTGGTTTGACAACTGCTCGATCTGCGCCCGAAGATTGGCCTGGGCACTTGCCAGCTCTGCCAGAAGCCCGGCGAGAGATTCAACCTCGGGTGGCGGGGTTTGCGGTTCCTCCTTCACTGGCCGCTGTTCCAGAATCGCCGCGTAATGACGTGCACTATGTTCAAGATGGGCAAGTTGCCAGAGAATCGTGCCAGGAATTGGCAGCCCGGGCATCGGCTTTTCCTGTGAATACGCCGGATGCTGCCACGAGGCCTCCTCCGGTGTCAAGCCGCGGACTACGCCGTAGAGGGATTCATCTTTATGGCTCCAGGCGTCGTCGAATGCCTGGAGAAGAAACTCCACCGTTCTCATGCTCTAACGGACTTTCGTTTGCCTTGTGTTGTAACCATTAAATTCATTTACACTATACTTATTTACTGGTAATGACATTAGCACTGAATCTGGCTGGCTGGTGCTGGGTGCTGCACGGGGTTAGACAGTGCAAATGACCCGCTACTTCTTCGCGATACCGACCACGACCCGATCCGGAAATTCGTAGCCCCGATCGGTCTTGTATGGCGAGGCCTTTTCGATAGTGGTTTCTCGGATCTTGTCCTGGGTCGCCTGTGGCAAACTGGAAAGTTCGCACATCTCCCAGCCCGTCTGAATAAGTGGATCCAGATTCTCAAGGCGCAGGCTCAGCTGGCGGATGGTGACATCGTAGTCACCGAACCCGGCCTCCCGCATCAGGTTCTCGTAGTCCTGTTGCGTTGCTCCAAGGTAGATTGGCCCGTGTGGCAGCTCATCCATCGTGTGATGGGAGGTCAAACCCTCGATAAACGCACCGAAACCAAACTGCTCGATCGGACCCGCGAACACGAAACGCCCGCCGGGCTTGAGCACCCGTCGGATTTCCGCACACGCCTTCACAGGCCGTGCAAAATGGTGGATTGCGAAGTTGATGAGAACAACGTCGAATGTATCAGTGTCGAACGGGAGCTGCTCCGCATTTGCCTCTTTGAACTCGATGTCCGGGTATAACCGGCTCGCAACCTCAATCATTCGCGGCGCCAGGTCAACGCCCGTCACCCTGGCACCACTATCAGCCATCATTTTGGCAATGTATCCAGGGCCGCAGCCTACTTCCAGGGCGCGGCTCTCGTTCGTAAGGCGCGCCTCTTCGAGCAGCAGGTTCACGGCGTGCGTTGTGAGTTTTGCTGCATTTCCGATGTAAGAATCTGCTGACCGGTTCCACGTTTCTCGTTCTACCAGTACAACCGCGTCAGGATCATGTTGTTTCATGGCTTTTTTCTTTTGTTGTAATTGGGTTGTGGTTGTTCCATACGGCCTCCGCACTACCTCTTCGTTCGGGCCAGAAACTCGGCGGCGTGTTGGGCCTGGGACCGGTTGTTTCCGGCGATGACCATCCCCGTGAGCGTGGTGTAATATTCCCTCGCTTCTTCCTTCATCCCTGCCATCTCGGCTGCTCGACCCGCACCAAATAAGGAGTGGAGACGTTTCGGAGAGTCCGTTAACGAGCGTTGAAACGCTTCAAGTGCTTCGCGCGGACGATTCTGCTCGAGCAACAGTTCACCCAGTTGTTCCACAGCGTAGAAGATGTGTCCGGGTTCGACAGACAGCTTTCCGCCGGCCAGTTCCTCCTCCGCAGCGTTGCTGATCAGTTCAATGGCTGTATTGGTATTACCCTCCTCGAACGCGATCCAACCATAGATGACATCCCGTTCCAGTTGAATCCGTCTCTGCCACCACTCATCTTTGGTTATACCCCGAAGGCGGTCGAGTTCAACGATCGCCGCTCGAGCTGCCACAATGTCTCCGAGGCGGGCGGCTCCAAGGCCTCGCGCCGCGTGCGTGATAGCCTCCGCCCAGGGATACCGATCCCAACTGTAGGGCACGGATCGCGCCCGAAGGGCAGCAGCTTCACTCCACGCACGGCGCTCGAGCGCATAACGCGCTGGGGCTGCCGCCAGTGCATACGCCGCAGGGCCGCTGTCGAGCTGCCATGGCGTATCCGGCTCGATCTTCGATACCTCATCCCTGGCTTTTTCGTCGTCACCCATCTGGAGATATCCGTAAACGAGATAGTCGAGAGCGTGAAGGAAGTGACGAGATACCCGGCCCCCGGGCGCCGGCTGACGCAGAGCAGCAGCCTGCGATCGGGTATTCCAGAAAATGACCTGTTCCCACGCTCCAAGACGCACGTAGATATGGCTCGGCATGTGCAGCGCATGCGGCGCGTCGGGAGCGACGCTCTCGTAGAGTTGCGCCGCGCGCACGCCCCTCTGTGCGTGTACGGGGTTGTCATAGGCGTGGAGCAGGTAGTGCAAAAGCCCGGGATGTTTCGGCTGCTCTTCGAGGAGCTTCTCCAAGTCTTGTGCCGCGTCGAGTTGTTGCGTGTAAGTGTTATCGAACGGGTCGGAGGTCGTTAGCAGAGAGAGCAGGAAGAAGATCTGTGCTTCCGGGTCGTCGGGATACGCGGCCGCATGTTTGCGCTGGGCTTCTCGCCAGTTTGCCTTGCGTGCGTCGCGGCTGTGGTGCTGCCAGTCTTCGTAGTAGGTGGCCGCCGCCTCAATGTAACCCTTCTCACGCTCTGTGGCCATGGCGCTGGCGGTTCGGGCCGCTTCGATTGCGTCTGCTCCAGTCTTCAGCGCTTCTTCAGTGGGATCACCGGGCCACATCGGATTAAACTGGGTCATGGCAATGCCCCAGTGAAGCATGGCGCACTCCGGATCCCTTTCGGCCGCTGTCATAAATTCATCATAGGCCTGTTTGTACATCATATTGTGCAGCAAGAAGAGGCCTCTATCGAAGCTCGCCTGTGTCTTGGCCTCACACGAGATCGGGAATGAAATCCCCTGCTGCTTCACCATCGGCGACGCTTTGATCTCAGTCGCGAGCGAAGATTTGCCGCCGCTCGACTGAGCAACATAAACCTGTGCTTCTTTCATGGCTGGCTGTCGCGTTCCGCCATCAGCAACTTCGAGAAGCTCTTGGTAGAAGGTGCGCGCGAGGGACTCGTCACCAAGCGCACGTGCTGCCCGAGCGGCGCCCAGCAGGCTGTTGAAACGCTTCGGATAGAGTTCCAGTGAGCGCTTGTACGCCGTGAGTGCTTCCGCCGGCTGCTTCTGCTCCATGAGAAGGTCTCCCAAGAGCTCGTGGGCAGGGAGCGTGGGACCCGGCGTCACGGCGTGCTTCGGTGTCGAGGCCTCAAGCTCAGCGGCCTCTCGCATCAAGGCAACGCTGGATTCCCTTTGCCCTTCCACGTGGGCGAGCCAGGCCTTCAGTTCGAGGAGAAGCACCCGGATGTTCCGGGCAAACAGGTCCTCCCCCGCCTTGCGAGTCGCATCTTCGAGTTCCTCAAGGCGCTTGTCCGCTGCCTTGGCTTCGCCCTCTTTGCCCAGCTGTGCCGCACTCAGGCCGCGCGCGAATTGAGCAATCGCTTCCGGCCAGGTGAAACGGTCCCAGTCGAGCGTCGCAGGCTCGCGGGGAGTGAGCGACACAGCCTCGTCCCAGGCGCGTCGCTCCAGTGCGTAGCGGGCCTGCGTCGACGCCAGGTGAAAAGCCGTCTTGAAGGAGGGTTGCAACCGGTCGGTTGTGCGCAGCCGTTTCAGCTGTTTGGCGGCTTCATCATCCGCGCCTGTCTGGAGATAGGCATAGACGAGATACTCGATCGCATGGGGGAACTCGTCCCAAACGAACTGTCCCTGATCCCCGGCGGGATGCTCTAAGGCCGCCTCCGCCGCCCGCAGGTTTCCCCTGACCACAGCATTCCAGTCTCCGAGGCGCGTATAGATATGGGTTGGCATATGGAGTGCGTGGGGATTGCGCGGCGCGACAGCTTCGTACTTTCTCGTGATCTCGAGCGCTTCACGTTCGCGTCCCGGTGTGTCGTTGGCGTGGATCAGATAGTGCATGGCGCCCGGGTGGTCCGGGTTCCGCTCGTACACGCTGAGAAGAAGTTCGGCGGCGCGGTCGGGATGCGCTCGCGAAATGGTTTTTGAGGGAGCAGCGGCCAGGTGAGCGAGGGCGTAGAATGTGGCCGCCTCGGGGTCATCCGGGAAGGCGTTGTAGACCTTCTCCATGGCCTGCTCCCAGCGACGGATGCGGAGCCAGTAATCCGACGACGCAGGTTCAAGAAAAAACGCCTCCGCCGCAGCTACGAAGAGTTGATCGCGCTTGGTCGGCGGCTGAAGGGTCTTGGCCTTCTGCACGGCTTCCCACCCCTGCTTAAGCTCTTCGGGTCCCGGCCGCGTTGGCCAGAGCGGCTGGAACAGGGTCATCGCAATGCCCCAATGCGCCATCGCACACTGGGGATCGATCGTCGCGACTCGCTGGAATGCCTCCCGTGCTTGCGGATACGTCATGTGATGCAGGAGGGCGGCTGCGTGATTGAACTCCACTTGGGCTTGCTCCGGGCAGGTGACGGGAAAGTCAACCGCGCCCAGGAGGTGGCTGGTGTGCGGCTGGACCTGGCCCTTCGTTTCGCTTGCCCAGCCCCAAAGCAAAACGGCCATCAGACCAGCACTTATGTACAAAAGGACAGGACGGCGAGGGCCATCCACTGAGTTACCTGGTTGCCGCCTAAAGAAGAGTGTGCTGTTTTTCATATGCGCATCTACTATTCGCTATTTCGCGGGTGGTTTTGATCCGCGAAGGTTCAGCGACCGATCACCGGATATTTCAGGAGGTCCAAACTCGGTAAAAACGTATAGTGTTTTTGATTTTTACTGATCAATTTCACTTCTAATGTCATTGCAGCTGCGGCAATCAGCATATCATTAATATCCACGCCATGGCTCGATCTGAACTTCTTCATCAACTCGAACGCTTTTTCCGACACTGCCTTCGTTACCAATTCGATGTTTATACCCGAAAGTAATTCCTCAACTTTTTTCAGATCTTTTTTGCTTCGGCAGCCCACGTACAACTCCATCGCTGTGATTACACTAACAGAAATAATGTAATTTTCTTAAAGCTCTGCTATTGTATGAACAGCATCGGGCTTGTCTAAACCAAAATCGATAAGAATATCTGTATCAACAATTACAGGTAGGGCCATAATTGTTGTTATTCAGCCCAACGGCTTTTTCGAAGTTCCCGAACCCATTTTGTACTGTCTTGCATGTCTTCCCGGTCTTTCCACATTCCCCTGAACGAACTTTCAAGAATTGATTTCTTTTTTGATGAGCTGGAATCAACTGGTTGTTGAATATACTTTTGGGAGAGATATTCGACAAAATCTGCCGCTTCTTGCTGCGCTTCAGATGGAAGCTTCTTGATTCGTTTTATGAGTTCTTTTTCAGACATATCTAAATTTAGTTAATCTCTGTCACATGTAAAAACGACTGACCCTTCCTCGGAGTATAACTATTGTTTATATGGTTTCCGGATAATAACATTTTCCGGCTTTACTTTCCTGATAACATTCATTACGATATTCCAGGTTTCTACTGTATTATCAGTGTCTTCATTACTGCCGTTACTGCTTGCCGCATTTTATTTGGTTACCTACTTGTAAAATCGATAATTTCGGGCACAGCTTCGCTCTCTCACTCACACAAATCTCTCTTCCCACACCCACTGAAACAGTACCAGGAAAACTTCCTAACGATCTTTACCTTTCAATAATTAGCTAAAAAATTTTTAATTTTTCAACTCATTTCAGGTAATTTATTTATTTTTATTTCTGTTGATTTAAACGACTCTTACTCTTTTCCCTGATTATTCTTTATCGCTCGTCCGGTATTGGATTTTGCGGAAACAGCCCAGCAATTGAATGTTCGCCCAACCGGTTTCAGGCATGTGAGAAGGTGATGCGGCACAGTCATGGAAAGCTGGGCCTGCAGGGTTTCAATGCGAAGGCATACCTCGTTCCCTTTTACTTTAAGGACAACTCCCTCCAGCCCGGCAATTCCCAATATATGTCCTCCTTCGGTTACTTTTACCCGGCTGCCCGGACGGAGCGGCTCCATTTTTATATCCCTGCCTTCTTTGGCCAGCAGCCGCATCACTTCTATCTCTTCATTGCGGATAATAGCCGGCCGGCCATTCCAGAATACGGTGCGCCATATGCCCGGATCGTTCAGTACTTCCCGGCGCTCCGGCTCCGTTACCCGGGCAAAGAGATATCCGTTGATCAGCGGCTTTTGCACGGTTTTCCAGCGGTCACTCCAGCGTACTTTAACCGAAATCAGCGGACAAAAAACCTCCACACCGCAGCTGCACAGCCTCTCAGCCACTTTCTTTTCATGACGGGGTTTGACGTAAAACGCAAGCCAGCTTTTGCTCCCGTATGTCCGGTCAGATTCACTTTGTTTTTGATGGTTTTCCATATCCACCCACAAAAGTTTCCATTCATCTTTCCTGCGGGTAATGACAGGCCTGCAGAAGTGCAAACAGGCAGGTAACCGTCTCTGATTTATTCACCGATGATTTGCAATATACAGAAAATTTTCAGGGAGGTGAATTCTTTTCTCACAGGAAGAACAATTGCATATTGACATTGCAGTCTATATATAGGTTCAGAACTCCTGACTTGTCGTAATCATTTAAGCTGCGATTTTGTCGATTCGTATCAGATTTGTACCTGGTTCGTTGTGTGTTGTTAGTGGTTCGTTGTTCGTGGCTTGCTGCTGATGCACTATTGTCAACAACTGACAACTGACTACTAACAAAAACGACTTTCAATTTTTACGAGACAATCCATATAACTACTTGTTTTAGTTATTCGGGGTCAGGAGTTCTGAGGTTACAAGGCTGACTTCATATTGTATGAGCCAAATAAGATGTCTATTCGGCTCATGGCAGCCTACAACTGGCAACAAACCAATTGGTTGCAATACTTTGTCAAGACCGTTCTGGATGCTCAGACTCAGGCCGAAGAACTAATCGATTTTACCTTGCGAAAAGCAAAGTTTTTTGACCGCTACAGAGACCATCTCAACGAACGACAACGAAAGGTAATCAAAATGTTATTTCTGTCTTATTATATGGAAACTGAATCCGGAAAGTGGTTCCTTTTTTTGATTCTATCGTCAGTTCTCCATCAAGTTGTTTTGCAAGCGTATAAATCAGAGTCATACCAAGAGAATTGGCTTGCAGTTCTTCAAAATTATCCGGCAGGCCCACTCCATCGTCAGTTATCTTCAGATCAATTTCATTACCTGCCTTCTTCAATGAAATCAAAATTTCGCCTTTGTCTCTCCCCTCAAATGCATGTTTCAGGGCATTGGTTACAACTTCGTTCATGAGCAGCCCGCATGGTATGGCCTGTGTGATTGTAAATTCAATCGGTTCAGCTTCAATTTTTAGCTGAACAGGTTTCTGTTTTGTAATATGAGACTTCGTAATGATATCTGTAAGCTCTTTTATATATCTGCCAAACTGAATTTTCGATAGATTTTCATTCTGATACAGTTTTTCATGAATCAAGGCCATTGAATTAATACGCAGCTGACTATCCCTCAGAACTTCTCTGGCTTCACTATTTTCGGTTATCTGTGCCTGGAGTTCCAGCAGGCCGGTAATTACAGCAAGGTTGTTTTTTACCCTGTGATGAATTTCGGAAAGTAAAACCTCTTTCTCATTCAGTGATTCCCTGATCTTTTTTTCAGCTTCTTTTCGGTCGGTGATATCCGTAACCGTTCCAAGTACCCCGGTTATTTTACCCTTGTCATTTCTAAGAGGCGTATATCTGTCCTGCGCCCAGCCCTCACCTGATTTGCCGGGAAGCCGGTAATTGTAATCACGGGTTTTAACTGTTTTACCTTTTGAGGCCTGTAGAAAATGCTGCCACAAACCTTTTTCCTCTAAAAACGGAAATAATTCTGTTGGTTTTTTTCCGGTTGCCTCTTCTGTTTTCATCCCGCTCATTTTTTCCATGGCCTGGTTCCAGAATCTGTATTTCAATTCTTTATCACACACATAAATACCATCCGTCGTACACGACATAATCTGGTTTAACAGTACATTGGTTTCACGCAGCTTCTCTTCTGTCCTTTTTTGATCGGTTATATCCACATAAATTCCATAAATACCTATGATTTTTTCTTCAACTTTAACAGGAACACCATAAATCAAAACATCAACAAGGCTGCCGTCCTTACGCATCCGGTAGGTACTCACTCCAAACGCGTTCGCACTGGCCGATAGTTGTGCCGCCTCCTCTCTTTTTTCCTCAGGCACGATCACTTTGTCAAGTGAAATGCTCTTAATTTCATCTTTTGTAAATCCAAAAATATTTTCAAAAGCCTTATTAACAAGCTGCACATCTTTATGACTGTCAAGCAGCGCTATACCAACAGGAGCGTTTT
>JBHJOO010000272.1:0-3677 GCA_050329675.1 Balneolaceae bacterium | reverse complement strand
TCATCGATTTATGGCGGTAACCTGCCTTCTACACCGTATACAACCAACGCGCAGGGATTGGGTCCGGCCTGGTCGAACTCGCTGTTCGAGGATAATGCAGAGTTCGGCCTTGGTTTCAGGCTGACAATCGACAAACATGAAGAACAAGCCCGGCAGCTTCTGAAACAGATGAACGGTAGCATCAAAAACGGTCTGTGGCACGAGATTTTGAACGCTGATCAATCAACAGAACCAGGTATTTTTGAGCAACGCGAACGGGTTGGTGAGCTCAAAAAACTGCTTGAAAAATCAGAAAGCAATGATGCCAGAATGCTCTACAGCCTGGCTGATTACCTGGTGCGTAAAAGCGTCTGGATCTTTGGCGGTGACGGATGGGCCTACGACATTGGTTATGGAGGGCTCGATCATGTGCTTGCCAGTGGACGCGATGTAAATATCCTGGTGATGGATACCGAAGTTTATTCCAATACCGGCGGACAGTGTTCAAAGGCAACACCGCTCGGTGCTGTTGCCAAATTTGCTGCGGCAGGAAAGCGGGTCGGTAAAAAAGATCTTGGATTGATGTCGGTATCCGGAGGTGGTGCATATGTAGCACGGGTTGCGATGGGAGCCAATGATATGCAGATGATGAAAGCAATTGTTGAGGCCGAACGGTATCCGGGGCCATCCATTATCATAGCATACAGTCATTGTATTGCCCATGGATATGACATGAAATACGGACTTCAGCAACAAAAGTTAGCGGTTGATTCGGGTTACTGGCCGTTGTTCAGATTCGATCCGATGAAGATGGAAATAGGTGAAAATCCATTCCAGCTCGATTCTAAGGCACCGAAGATTTCGCTAAAGGATTACGCATACAATGAGATGAGGTATTTAATGCTGGCGAAATCGCAACCAAAAATTGCTAAAGAACTCATTACACAAGCTCAAAAAGAAGTTCACGATAAGTGGCGGGTATATGAACAGATGGAACAAGTGTATGAACCGGGAAAAGAGGAAAAAAATTAATTAGTGTTCTATATGAACATGAAAAATTTGGAAAATAATGATTCTATAAAAACAAAGGAAGAATCACGTATGCCAAAATAAGTTGGACAGGCTTTTGGATTTCCTGATCAGGGCCTCTGAAAATCAATGAAATTAAAAAGAATAATATTATGAACTTTGAAACAGAATATCTCGGATTGTCTCTTAAAAATCCTCTTGTAGTTTCAGCATCACCTCTTTCAAATGATGTGGATACTGTAAAAAAACTGGAAAATGCAGGTGCGTCTGCCGTAGTGATGTACTCATTGTTTGAAGAACAGATTACAGCGGAAAACCAGGCGCTGGACCATTATCTGTCAACATCAGGTGAGAGTTATGCAGAGGCTACCAGTTATTTTCCGGAGCCAACTGAATATCATAATTTGCATGCCGAAGAGTATCTCGAACAAATTGAGTCATTAAAAGATGCTGTTGATATTCCAGTCATAGCCAGTATAAATGGTATTTCAAAGGGCGGTTGGATCTCTTATGCAAAGAAAATGGAGGAGGCCGGTGCCGATGCAATTGAATTAAATGTTTACTATATCGCCGGTGATCCTCAAATTACGTCAGCAGAAGTTGAACAGCGGTATATAGATGATCTTCAAGCGGTAAAGGAATCGGTAGAAATTCCCGTGTCGGTGAAGCTGGGGCCATACTTTAGTTCGTTCGGAAACATGGCTGTTAGACTTCAGGAAGCAGGAGCTGACGGGCTGGTACTTTTTAATCGTTTTTACCAGCCCGATTTCAATCTTGAAGATCTCGAAGTTGAGCCCAGTCTGGAATTAAGCAGCTCATTCGAAAAGAGGCTTCCGCTACGCTGGATTGCTATGTTGAGGCCGCATCTCTCATGCAGTCTTGCTGCCACAACGGGAATTCATTCGGCCCATGATGTAATTAAGATGATTTTGGCAGGCGCTGATGTAGCTATGATGGCATCTGTTTTACTTTTTGAAGGCCCCGGGGTACTGAAATCAATCCTGAAAGAGATGGCCTTATGGATGGAAGAGAAAGAATATATATCTGTTGAAGAGATGAAAGGAGCGATGAGTTCTGCTTCGGTAGCCGATCCAAGCGCATTCGAAAGGGCAAACTATATAAAAGTATTACAGGGGTTTCGTTTAAAAGATTTCAGATAAAAAGGCTCTAATCTATACAGAGTCTAAATTTCGTTTTAATAGAGCAGAAAATTGTTCAAAGCAAATCTTTTGATTAACTTATTATAGAGTTTTTTGTCTAAATATCTAAAAATAGTTATTTTTTGAAAAACTCCACACTTATAAACCTAATTCTAAACGTAAAATATCATGGCAGTATTAATCACCGATACTTGTATAAACTGCGCAGCATGTGAACCGGAATGCCCAAATCAGGCGATTTATGAGCCCGGTGCAGAATGGTCTATGGCAGAGGGCACCAATCTTGCCGGTTCTGTAACACTGTTAAATGGAAAAGAAGTGGACGCAGACGAAATGCAGGAACCGCTTTCAGATGAATTCTACTTTATAGTACCCGATAAATGTACAGAGTGTAAGGGATTCCATGATGAGGAGCAGTGTATCGCATTTTGTCCGGTACCCGATTGTATCATCCCTGATCCGGATCATGAAGATACCGAAGATGAACTGATTGCAAGACAGGAATTTTTACATGGCTAAGCCTATAAAAAAACTGAATTCATTAACCATCAAAAAATCTGATTATGGCTGAGAACGTATTAACACCAGAGATGAAAAAAGTAGTTGTCCGATTTTCCGGTGACTCGGGCGATGGTATGCAGTTAACCGGTGATATGTTTTCACAGTCATCCGGTATTGCCGGTAATGACTTAACAACCATACCTGATTTTCCGGCCGAGATACGGGCTCCCCAGGGAAGTATTGGCGGTGTATCCAGTTTTCAGATCCAAATTGGAGGGACAGAAATTTATACTCCCGGTGATACGGTAGATGTGTTGGTGGTTATGAATCCTGCTGCGCTTGCAGCGAACCTGGCTTTTCTAAAACCGGGGGGCACCATCATAGCAGATAAGGATAATTTCACATCAAAAAATTTAAAGAAAGCAAACTTCGATGAAAATCCACTCGATGATGAAACACTGGATGATTATCATGTTATACGGGCACCCGCATCTTCTCTCACAAAAGAAGCTCTTAAAGATCTTGGGCTTGAAATGCAGACGATTACCCGAAGTAAAAACATGTTTGCATTGGGCGTGGTTTTGTATCTTTTCAGCCGGCCAATTGAAAAAACAATGGACTTTATCGAGAAGAAATTCAGCAAAAAACCAATATTGGTTGAGGCCAATAAACTTGCTTTAAATGCAGGATATAATTTTGCTGAAAGTACTGAATTGATTGGTAAGTCGGTTGTAATTCCGCCAGCAAAACTTCCTCAGGGCACCTATCGAAATATCGACGGAAATACTGCCATTGCATGGGGGCTTTTAGCCGCATCAGAAAAGTGCGGTAAAAAGCTTTCATTATCATCATACCCGATTACACCGGCTTCTGAAATTCTTCATGAACTTTCGAACCGCAAAGATATGGGAGCCATTGTTTTTCAGGCGGAAGATGAGATTGCTGCTATATGTGCGGCAATTGGAGCCGCCTTTAGCGGTAATTTATCTGCTACGACTACTTCCGGTC
>JBHJOO010000464.1:0-3758 GCA_050329675.1 Balneolaceae bacterium | reverse complement strand
ATGCATTAAATGCTGCTTAGGAGGCAATATAAGGATTAATACAAGTAGTCAAATAAACATGGAACAAATTTTGCTTCCTATTAAAATGTATCTGATAGTGAATTCTCATAAAGCATATCACGTGTTTTGAGAGGCTCTAATCTTAATTTTCAACAAAAAAAGGAGTAACATTATGTCATTTCAAATCAATCTAAAGCATATAATACCCATCGTTATCGTTTCAGTTTTATTAGCATTTACAATTACTGAAACCTTAAAAGCAGATGCAGAACAATTCAATAAAACGGAGCTTTCCGGTTTTATAACGGATGCATCAACCGGTGAAGCCGTGGCAGATGCGGAAGTAATCATTTTAGAAACCGGAGACATTGCAAGAAGTGATTCCGAGGGCCATTTTATTTTTACAGAATTGGAAGCAGGTAGTTATACCGTAGAAGTCAGTCTTGAGGGATATGAAAACTATTCGGAGACTGTTGAAGTCAGTGAAGAGGGTACTTCAATAGAAATCAGTCTGAAGCCTTCCGAGAGATAAGTACCTTTTGTAAGTAAAAAAGGAATAGATAAAGCCATCTATGTGACACATGGATGGCTTTTTTGTTATATACATTTATTACTTTCTGACCTGATTCCGTAACTAAAAAGTTTTTTCTATGAAACAAGTCTCAATAATTGAAGCTGATTTTTCATCCGAAACCCATGCTGATGCCATTCTGAGTATTACAAATGCTTATGCTCAGGACCCCATGGGATTAAATAAGCCACTCAGTGGTGAAGTAAAAAACAAATTAATCAGAGATCTGCGAAAATTTCCCTGCACTATTTGTTTTCTTGCCATCTATAATGAAAAAGCGGTGGGCCTTGCAAATTGTTTTTATGGATTTTCGACATTTGAAGGGAAAAAGCTGATTAATATTCACGATCTGGCGGTTTTACCGTCTGCACGGAATAAAGGGATAGGAGAGGCCCTGCTTTCTGCAGTTGAAAAAAAAGCTAAAGAAGAAAATTGCTGTAAAATAACACTGGAGGTTCGGGAAGATAACAGAGCTCAAAAACTCTATAAGCGATTTGGTTTTTCAGGTGGCGAGCCAAAAATGTTTTTTATGACAAAAAAAATATAATATCAAACCGTTATTTAATAATGTTTAGGATTATGGTTAAATTGCGGCAGTGAATATTGTTTACCCGGTTAATAAAAAGGCGTCCAAATTAACAGGGAAGCGTTGGTAAAACTAAATCTGTAAAACTAACTGAAAAGAAACGAACATGGCTAAAGAATTTGATGTATGCGTAATTGGAACCGGCCCGGGCGGGTATGTAGCTGCGATAAGGGCTGCACAACTTGGTTTTAAAACGGCAGTGATTGAGAAGAGGTTTTTGGGGGGTGTTTGCCTGAATATAGGCTGTATTCCCACAAAAGCGTTGTTGAGATCAGCGGAGGTATTTGAATCAGTTTCAAATGCAGGCGACTATGGTATTAATGTAAAGGATGTATCAGCTGATTTTGATGCTATGATAAAACGCAGCCGGAAAGTAGCTGACAAAATGAGCAAGGGCGTTAAATTTCTGATGAAGGCCAACAGTATAGAAGTTTTGAATGGCAAGGGAGTGTTCAAATCGAAAAAGGAGCTTTCCGTTCTGGATGAAAAGGGCAAAGAAACCGAAACAGTGAAGGCTAAATATTTTATTATTGCCACCGGTGCGCGGCCGAGAGAGCTCCCCGGTATTAAAATTGACGGTGAAACTGTTATCGATTCCGAAAAAGCGATGCAGCTCGAAAAACAGCCAAAAAAAATAATTGTTATTGGTGCAGGCGCTATTGGTGTTGAATTTGCCTATTTCTACAACTCAATTGGAACTGAAGTAACATTGGTTGAACTTCAAAAATCAATTGTTCCGGTTGAGGATGAAGATATTGGCAAAGAACTGGCCAAGATATACAAGAAAAAAGGAATGAATATCTATACGGAAAGTTCTGTGGAAAAGGTTGAAAAGAAAGGAAAGGGAGTTAAAGCAACCATTAAAACAAAAAACGGCACCGAAGAGGTGGATGCCGATGTCGTGCTTCTGGCTGTGGGAGTAACCGGAAATGTTGAAGAAATCGGCCTTGAAAAGGCAGGAGTCGAAGTCGAAAAAGGTGCGATAAAAGTTGATAAATCTACTTATCAAACCACCGCAGAGGGTATTTATGCAATTGGCGATGTGAGTGGTGCACCCTGGCTGGCTCACAAGGCTTCTCATGAGGGCATCGTTTGTGTGGAAAAACTGGCTGGTGAAAATCCGACATCTATTAATTACAATAATATTCCAGGCTGTACCTATTGCGAACCTCAGATTGCTTCCGTTGGTTATACTGAAAAACAGGCAAAAGAAGAAGGCTATGACGTTCTTGTCGGTAAATTTCCATTTTCAGCGAGCGGTAAAGCAGCGGGCCTTGGACATGAAGAAGGATTCGTAAAGGTCATCTTTGATGCAAAATATGGAGAATGGCTTGGTTGCCATATGATCGGTTCTCATGTTACAGAACTGATAGCCGAAGTTGTGGTAGCCCGTGATCTTGAAACTACTGGCCACGAAATTATCAGTGCAGTACATCCGCATCCCACAATGAGCGAAGCCGTAATGGAAGCGGCTGCTGAGGCATATGGTGAAGGCGTACATCTCGGTACAAAGCCGAAAAAGAAAACCGGATGAATAAAGTAAAAGTTGTAGATCTTGGTTTCAGGCCTTACAGGGATACCTGGGATTTGCAAAAAAAAATCCAAAAAGGCCAGATAGATATAAAAATCGCGGCCCGCACTGGTAAACTTTATAAACCCGGGCAGGGAGATACACTGCTTTTCGTTGAACATCCACATGTTTATACACTGGGCAAAAGCGGTGACTCGGCTCATTTACTAAAAGCCGTTGAGGAGCTGCCCGGAATAGATGCTGAATACATTGAAATTGACCGGGGCGGCGATATCACCTATCACGGACCCGGCCAGATTGTGGGGTATCCGATATTGGATCTCGACAGATATTTTACAGATATCCACAAATATCTGAGATACCTTGAAGAAGTAATTATCCTGACCTGCCGTGAATATGGCCTGGAAGCTTCCAGAATTGATGGCTTAACAGGAGTTTGGGTTGAGAATAAAAAGATCTGCGCGATGGGTATAAAATGCTCAAGATGGGTTACCATGCATGGTTTTGCTTTCAACATCAATACGGATCTCAGTTACTTCAACTACATTATACCGTGTGGCATACAGAACAAAGCAGTAACAAGTCTCTCAAAATTGCTCGGCCGTAAAATTGAAGAATCGGAAGTTAAAAAATATATTGTACGACACTTTTCGGAGGTGTTTTCTGTTAAAACTGAAGAAGGCGTTATCTATTCTGAAGAAGGAGGGCAAAATTCGTATCTTCATCTATTAAATGAATAAATATTTTATTTACTGAGTAAGAGAACCGATGATTAAAGAACTTGATGTAATTGAAAGATCTGCCCCGGGCGAACGGAGGCCTGACTGGCTTCGCGTAAAATTGCCATCCGGTGAGAAATTTAAGGAGGTTTCCGAGACTATCAGAAAAAATAATTTGAACACGGTCTGCTCGGAAGCCCGCTGCCCGAATATGGGAGAATGCTGGGGTGCAGGTACGGCCACTTTTATGATTCTCGGGGATGTATGCACGAGATCCTGCTCATTTTGTGCAGTAAAAACCGGGAGGCCCGTAGAAGGGCTCGACTGGGATGAACCCCGCAGAGTTGCCGA
>JBHJOO010000148.1:0-2137 GCA_050329675.1 Balneolaceae bacterium | reverse complement strand
CTCCCCTTATTTCTGAATTAGCACCAAGATTAAATGCATATTTAAATTCAATTGGGCGTTGATGGTTTGTTGGTTGTCTGTGGTTTGTGGTCAAGCTATGTTAGGGATAGACAACAACTAACAACTAACCACTGACCACAAACAACTTACAACTGACAACAAACAAAACCCAATCATTTCAAAACCAACACATCATTATCCCCAAATGTTGCATAACTTGAGGTTATTACTTTATCACCGGGTTGCAGGCCTTCAAGAACCTCGAAATACTGCGGGTTTCCGCGACCAATCCGGATGGGCTGCCTGACGGCAATTTCACTGTTTTCTTCGATTTTGTAAATCCAGTTGCCTCCTGTTGACTGATAAAAGCCCCCGCGTTCAACAAGTATTGCTTCTGCAGGTGCATCCAGTTCAAGACGAATACGGGCTGTTTGGCCGCGCCGTAAACCGGAAGGCATGCCGCTTGTAAAAAGCATATCTACCTGAAACTGACCCTCCCGAACCCCCGGAAAAACCCGGTGGATAACTAATTCATGCCGCTCGCCAGCAAACGTAAAACTGCCGCGCAGCCCGGTTACAATTCTTGCAAGATAAAATTCATCGATATTGGCCCTCACTTTAAAATCATCCAAAACATCAACCTGGCCGATACGCTCACCCTGCGATATCAGCTGTCCCTGCTGCAATTCCGCTGTGGTAAGCTGCCCGTCTATTGGAGCTGTAACTGCGAGATTATCCAGAATTTGCTGAACGCCATCAAGGCTTCTCCACATGCGCATTTCAGAATCATCAAGCTGGTTCAGCTGAGTAACCATTTGAAGAGAATCCTTGCGATATGATTCGTTCGTTAATTCAAATCGTTTTTTTTGGAAAAGATAACTTTGCCGGGTCTCTTCAAATTGCTGAAGAGAAATGGCTTCCTCTGCATAAAGTGCGCTATCCCGCTTATATCGCGGTTCGAGCCGGTCAAGCTCGGTTCGGGCATTGGCAAGCTGTTCCTGCAGCCTGAGGTGGTTTTGTTCCAGGTTGAGACGCGAATTTCTTACGTTATTGATCTGATCATAAATAGCCGCCTCTTGCTGCATCACACTCAGTTGAAGATTTGAATTACTTAATACCAGAATTGTATCGCCTTTTTCAACCATAGCGCCCGATTCAAGATAAACATCCTGAACAACACCGCCTTCAACAGCATCCAGAAAATTGGTGCGAATTGGCTGAACCGTACCTGTTATATCAATAAATTCCTGAAAGCCGCCTTCCTGAACTTCAAAAATCATAAGCCGTTCACGATCAACATTCAGCCTTGACCTCGTATCCATCCATACAAAACTGTAGAGAAAAAGGGCAACGAGAGCTATTCCAAAAACGATTAAACCAATCCGTTTCGGAGTAAAGGTCTTCTTTTCTATTTTTCTATCCATACCCATCATTATAATCTACATTCATAAGGCAACATATACAATTGCTATGCCAAAACTTGTAAAAAACACTGCAGCGTCTGTTTCAGGCGGAAAAATATTGGTCAATAGAATAAAAAAAAAATATAAAATATCCGTTATAACTAACATGTATTGAATTTCTGATTTACACATTGAACCATGTATATGAAACAGAATACTGAAACCTGAAATAACTCTTCTTCATATTAAGACATTTGATTGTCCGGTTTGTTACATTATGTGTTCGAAATCGTACAGAATGGTAAACTATTACTTGTGGGTTCAGTTTTGTGATTAAGGAATGGATGGTGTTTTTTGTTATCAGCTATCAGCTGTGCGTATTTATCTATATTAAGGTTTTAATTTGATTTGTATGGGGAATAAATTCTTTTATGATGATAGATGAGTTGATTTCAGCTATTAAGTTGGTATTTAAAGTGTCGTCAGACACGAATAACATCTTAGCCTCCGGTTTCAACCGGAGGGGTATAAAGCACACCGCCCTGGATTGAGTGCCGTAAGGTACGGCTCAATTCGTTTGTTTTATATCATTGTTTTCATTTTCTTTAGAATCCCCTTCCAGCCCCCTAAAAGACTGGACACAAATTTAACTTCGAAAGTTTATACTTTGTGATTATGTCAACACACAGAAAATCTTGGAGTAAATCCGAAAAATTAGCCGCCATTTATATGGC
>JBHJOO010000156.1:0-8156 GCA_050329675.1 Balneolaceae bacterium | reverse complement strand
CGCGGGCGAATCTGGGCTTCAAAGCCCTGAGGCAGTGCTATTTTAAATCCTGTTGAAATAAGTTTTCTTTCACCGGGTTTTAGTTCAACCGGCTCTGCAAGGGCTGCCCGGATATCCATCCCGGATGCCTGCTTACTTTCGTATTCTGGCAGTGGCAGTCCTGAATAACCGGGCAGCCTTTCAAACTGTACGTCAATTTTATTCATCAATAATTTCGTAATTGGTTAGTTTAATTTTCACATTGCCAAAAAGCACCCTTACATGAGCTTCAAGAGGTAACCGGCGGTCATCTGTTGCAAACCATGATTTAAAATCGCCCGTAAAACCGAATGGGCCGTCAATTTCAGCCGTACCTTCACTTTTAAATGTTTCTATTGGTTTATCAAACGCTTCATATTCTCTCATTTCAGTCACCGGCCCGCTGATTGATGAAACATATCCCATTTTACCATCAAGATACACAGGCAGCCTGTATTCCTCTTCGATTCCCGCAAACATTCGCGAGATGATAAAACTGATATCACCGCCGCTTGCCGGCTCCTCGAGTGCGAGAGTATCTCCCGGTTCACCCTTCTCAAAAAACCTGACTTCATTCATTTCACGGTCAAAAATAATTTTTTGCGCTTCCGGCTGATCATCGTGCAGATCATCCCTCCAAAAGACGTAGCTATACGCATACTTCTCATCCGTAAAAAAGAGATTTTGAAAATGAGAGAGATTTCTCTTTACAAACGGCACTCTGTGGTTGGCTTCAATGATTGTGCGCAGATGCCTGGCTTTTTTTCCGTTGTAAGTAGTATCGGGCATCAATTCCACTTCAATCCAGCCAACCGTAAAAAAACTGTATGTCACCTTATATTCAAATCTTTCACGTACAGAAAGAATCATTTCAAGATCAGGTGGTTCAGATCTTGTAAAAGTCAATTCCGGCTGAGCCAAAAGCGGGGTAAAATCCGGAACGGACAGAAACAGCAGGCAGCCTGCACTAATTAATAAATTCTTCAAACGCATCTTCATCATACCCGACCATCACTGCTTCACCCTTCACGATTAGCGGCCTTTTGATCATTGTCTGGTTTTTTAACATCTCCTCAAAAAGCTCTTCATCCGAAAGGTTTTTTTTACCTAACCCAAGTTGTTTCCATTTCATGCCGCGTTTGTTTACCATCACATCCAGACCGATTTTATAGACATAATCTGCCAGTTTTTCAGCTTCAATCGGTTGCTTTTTTACATCCCGGAAAGTAAAATCAACGTTATGATCTTCAAACCACCTGAGAGTGTCTCTGATTTTATTGCAGTTTTTAATTCCGTAAATTTCAATCATTTCTGTTAAATATAAATTATCTTTCAAGTAACGATCCTTTATCAAAAGCAGAGTCAAAAAGGAAGCAACATAGTCTTTCTGAAGTTTATCGTTTACGTTAACCGACTCACAATGCAAAATAGATTTTGGTATAATACGTTGCCGATTCTTCTATCCGGATCAAATTATCAGGTACACGATGAAAATATCTTTCCCAAAAAATACAAAAAACTTTCCGGTAAACATTATCGTATTTCTTCTTTTGATATTATTTATATCAGGGTGCGGTAATAGTGATGATCAGCGTAAATTTGAACAACAGGCATTTCAGCAGCCGTCTGGTATTACAGAAACCGATAACCAGGGCAATATTATAAGTAATGATCCTGACGACTGGCGAATCGCTCCTATTTTCCAAGGGCTTGTTGAAGTTTCTCCGGCATTTCCCAATCCGGTATCCATAAACGGGCAGCTTCGAATTGAACTTGATATTAAATTTCTAGATTCTGTTAATGGAATTGAAGTAGCTGTTTTATTTCAAGATAGATCCGTAGGAACTCTCTTTGATGACCCGAGCATACAGATACCTCCTGGCTTACAAGTAATTGACATAAATCCGCTGGAACTTGGCCGCTTTGAAAGTGAAGTGATCGGTTTACACAGAATTCTCATTTTAGATATCAGACGGAACATTATTTCTTACGGGGATGTACGGGTTGTGCAGTGATGGATGTGAGCCTCTGAATTTTAAAAGAACTATGAAAACAAAACCAACCATATCTGAAAAACAGATACTCAGCCTGCTTATTTATCAGGAATCTTTCCATTATATTCAGGAAGAGACCGGTTTGGGTTTCGGGCCGATCAGAGATGATTTAATAAATTTGATAAATCATAGATTTATTGAAGTGTACAACAGTGAGCAGGATACTTCTCCAACCACTTTTTATGATTCCGACCGGATTAATGAATTTTATTTCAAAGCAACAAAAACAGGTTTAAGGACTATACAACGATATGCAATTTGAATCTCTCCTGAATGAAAACTCTTATGAAATAGAGATCGAAAATGAATCTCAAGCAGCTTTACTTAACGGTAAAACTGTTGATTTTGAGTATCTTGAGCAGCCACATGGCCGTAAACTTTTAAGGATAGGAACCCGTTTGTACCGGATAGATAATGCTGTGGTTAACGGGCAAAACGTTCAATTTTCAATTAACGGCCGCTGGTTTAGTGTTGTAGTTAAAAACGGACAGGAACTCCTGCTTGAGCGGCTTGGATTTAAAAGCCACCATGCTCAATCGGTTGGTTCACTACAGGCGCCCATGCCGGGTAAAATTCTAAACCTGCTTGTTTCTGAAAATGATGAAGTGGAATTGGGTCAGCCGGTTGTAATTCTTGAGGCCATGAAAATGGAAAATGAATTAAAAGCACCCTGTTCCGGACAAGTTACCAGGATTTTCATTTCGGTGAGCGATTCAGTTGAGAAAAATCAGCCTATCATCGAAATTGAACCCCGTGGATAAATTTGTCATAACCGGCCCGACTCCTCTGAAAGGTAAAATCGCGATAAGCGGCTCAAAAAATGCCGCACTGCCCCTGATGGCGGCTGCACTGCTTGGTGACGGTACTTCTCAAATCACCAATGTTCCATCACTTAAAGATGTATTTACTTTCAATAATGTGATCCGTGCTACGGGAACAACCGTTGATTTTGACGAATCCGCTTCTGTTCTTAAAATCAACCCTGATCGATTAACGGAACTGGTAGCACGTTACGATCTTGTTAGAAAAATGAGGGCATCTTTTTATATGCTTGGCGCACTGGCCGGCCGCTGCGGCCGGGCACGTGTATCGCTGCCCGGAGGCTGTGCCTGGGGGCCAAGGCCGGTTGATCTGCATTTAAAGGGAATGCGAGCTATGGGTTATGATATAGAGCTGGATGAGGGTTACGTAATTGCATCATGCCCGTCGGATATATTGAGCGGAGGCGAGTTTAAACTTGACCCAAGCAGTGTGGGAGCCACTGTAAATCTGCTGCTTGCATCCGTTTTACGGGCTGAAAAATTTGTCATCAAAAATGCTGCCAGGGAACCAGATGTAAAACTGCTTTGTGATATGCTCGCGAAAATGGGTGCCGATATAGAAGGGATTGGAACCGATACATTAACAATTCGCCGGGTAAAATCTCTGATGCCGGTGAAAATGGATAACACACCGGACCGAATTGAAACAGGCACGTTTATGGTTGCTGCCGCGATGCATCCTGAATCAAGAGTCACACTAACAGGTTGTAAATCCGGTGATCTTGGTAATTTTCCCGAAATATTTGCCAAAACCAATGTTGATATGGAAATCACCGGGGAAAAAATAACGATACATGCACCAGATGAGATCAAACCGGTCTCCATTAAAACGAACATCTTTCCCGGTTTTCCTACCGACTTACAGGCGCAATGGTCAACACTTATGACGCAGGCCGCCGGTAAAAGTGTTGTAACGGATACGATCTATTTCGACCGGTTCAGTTATGTACCCGAATTAAATCGTCTTGGTGCTGATTTGAAAGTCCACAAGAATCAGGTAACGATAAACGGAAAAACGCCCTTATCGGGTGCTTCGGTTATGAGTACCGACCTGAGAGCCAGTGTAAGCCTTGTACTTGCCGGAATGTGTGCCGAAGGAGAAATCGAAGTACTGCGTGTTTATCATCTTGACAGAGGATATGAAAAGCTTGAAGAAAAATTAAACCGGGCAGGTGCTCATGTAATAAGAGCAGATGAATAATGATTTTAAAATCATTTTACACATCAGTCCCCAGAAAACTTGCAAATATAAAAAATAGCCATTTATAAGTTTGCTATCTTTCTGCTATATTGTATGAAACCGCTTTTAACCTATTCAGGTTAGTAAAAATATTCTTACCACATTGATTATAAAGATCTTACATATCTTAATTTACCTCATTAAGCAAGAACAGACGGAACTGTTACCTGCCGCTTACGGGTATGATGTACTCTTTGAGAACGATCTGAATAGAGTTAGACAACAGAATTTTTTGTCCAACAGAAATTTTAACACTGCATTTGATAAGCCGCAATGCAACTTTTATGAACAACTGCTGCACTACTATTATAATTTTGGTATAGATCAGTATTTATTTTTTGTTACGTGTCTGCCAGATCGAATGCATACGAAATTGAGTATCGTACATGAAGAATCAAATAATTATACACTCTTCGGGAAAACAGACCCGGATAGCGCTATTGGAAAATGGCGAATTAGCTCAAATATTCATAGAATCAGAAGAGAACCAGCGCACCGTTGGTGATATTTACTTGGCAAGAGTACACAAGGTGATGGGTGGTATTCGCGCCGCATTCATCGATGTTGGTATGCAGAAAGATGCCTTTCTTCATTTTTCGGATGCAGGAGATAATCTGGGCCCTTACATTAAAATGCTTAATGGAGAGAAAGCAATTAATAAAAGTGCTCAAAAAGAACTTGAAAATTTTGATAACCTGTCCAATAATGATAAACAGATACTTGCCGGGAAATTATTACAGCCTGATCAAAAAATTCTTGTTGAAATAGTTAAAGAACCTATTGGATCAAAAGGGCCGCGTGTCTCAACCGATATAACCATAGCAGGCCGTTTTCTGGTTCTGATTCCAATGGGAAAGTTTATTGCCATTTCAAAAAAAATCAGTAATTATAAAGAGCGGAGGCGGTTAAAAGGAATTGTAGGATCCATGCTTCCCGAAGGTTTTGGTATTATCGTTCGCACTGTTGCCCAGGGCCAGGATAAGGAAATTCTTGAAGATGACATGCGGACAATTCTGAAAAAGTGGGAACGCATATTGAACAAACTTGAAGATGCAAAGCCCCCTGCTCTTCTTTACAAAGACCTGGATATGACAGAAAGCCTGATTCGTGACCTGTTTGCCAAACAGTATGACCGGGTTTTGATTGATGATTATCAGCTCTACAAATCCATTAAAGGTTACGTTTCACAGATTGCACCACAAATGCTGCCCAGTGTGCAATTATATAAAGGCAAGGAACATATTTTTGATCATATGAACATTGCCGCAGACGTCAACTCAATATTCAGTCCAAGAGTACGTATGCAATCCGGCGGCTATCTCATTTTTGAACAGACGGAAGCAATGTATGTTGTGGATGTAAATTCCGGGCCTTATGCAGCAAAACAAAAGCAGGAAGATAACTCCCTGAAAACAAATCTTGAAGCTGCGCGTGAAATAGCCAAACAGCTCAGGCTCAGAGATATCGGCGGGATCATCGTGGTTGATTTTATTGATCAGAGAAACGAGAAAAACAGAAAGAAAATTTACGATGAACTAAAAAAAGAATTTAAAAAAGACCGGGCAAAAACAAATGTGATCGGGATGAGTGATTTTGGCCTTGTTCAAATTACAAGACAACGAATTCGTCCCAGTGTAGTTAATTCTGTTTCGAAAGTATGCCCGATGTGCGGCGGATCAGGCTCTGTTGTAACCCGTGATACGATTGTAACCGATATTGATAGCTGGATCAGTACATTTCGCTCAACGTCGGATTTCAGAGCGGTTGATCTCTATATAAATCCTTATCTGAAATCATTTCTCGAACGTGGATTTTTTAGCTTACGCTGGCGCTGGATGCTGAAATACCGGATCAAAATCTGTCTTATTCCTGATGAAACCGTATCTCTGAATGAATTTAAAGCCACCCTTGCCGGTTCGGATATAGATATCACTGAAGTTGTGCAACAGGGAGAATCGGTAGATGAAATTATTGAAAAGGCACATATCAAACTTCGGGAACTTGACAGCGGAAACCTCGAAATGGAAAATACAGATCTCTATTCCAGCCGCAATAACGGTAATTATACCCGCGATAAACACCCTCAAAAAAATTAATCTAACAAATACCAGTTTACCGAAATATTATTTATATCTGATTGTATGACTGATTTATCAAAGCTTCACGCCACAACTGTAATCGGAATTATTCATAATGGTAAAGTAGCCCTGGGTGCAGACGGACAAGCAACCATGGATAAAACCGTTATGAAAGCCACCGTAAAAAAAGTACGTAAACTTCAAAATGGAAAAATATTAGCCGGGTTTGCAGGTTCAACAGCAGATGCTTTTACCCTTTTTGAACGTTTTGAAGAGAAACTGAACAGCTATAACGGGAATTTGCAGCGGGCTGCCGTTGAGCTTGCTAAAGACTGGCGCAAAGATAAATTTCTGCAAAAACTGGAAGCATTACTTGTTGTGGCTGACAAAGATACCGCTCTTGTTATTTCCGGGCAGGGTGATGTAATTGAACCGGATGATCAAATTCTTGCCATTGGCAGCGGTGGTGCTTATGCCTTGGCGGCAGCCCGGGCTCTCAAAGAAGAAGCACCGGAATTAACAGCAAAAGAAATTATTGAAAAATCGCTTCATATAGCGGCTGATATTTGTATCTATACAAATCATAATTTATCAATATTAGAAATTGAATAACTATTTTTTATGAAAGAATTGAAGAAAATAACAGGCCACAATTTAACTCCACGTCAGATTGTAGCCGAACTTGATAAATATATTATCGGGCAGTCGAATGCCAAACGCTCGGTTGCTATTGCACTTAGAAACAGATGGCGCAGACTACAGGCAGACGATGAAATGCGGGAAGAAATTATCCCGAATAATATACTGATGATCGGGCCTACAGGAGTGGGAAAAACTGAAATTGCAAGAAGGCTTGCAAAACTAACCGGAGCACCGTTTATAAAAGTGGAAGCATCCAAATTTACAGAAGTCGGCTATGTTGGCCGTGATGTAGAATCGATGATTCGTGATCTTACTGATATTTCCGTAAATATGGTGAAACAGGAAATGCAGGAAAGAGTGCAGGAAAAAGCAGCCAATATTGTAGAGGATAGAATTCTGGACATTTTGATTCCGCCTGTAAAAAAATCGCCTTCTACCTCAACTGGATTTGGAAATAATGAAGATTTTAATCCTGAAAAAGCATCAAATGCCGAATTAAATGAGCGAACCCGTGAAAAATTTCGTGAAAAACTCAGGAAAGGGGAACTCGACGATAGAAAAATTGAAATAGAAGTCCGATCCAAAAAAACACCTATGATGCAGGTATTTGGCCCTCAGGGAATGGAAGAAATGGGGGTTAACCTGCAGGATATGCTTGGCAATCTTGCAGGTGGCGGCAAAAAAGTAAAACGATCTGTACCTATTAAAGAAGCCCGTGAAATATTACTGGAAGAAGAGTCGGAGAAACTGATCGATCACGATGCTGCCGTCCAGGAGGCACTCGACCGTGTGCAAAGCGAGGGTATTGTATTCATAGATGAAATTGATAAAATTGCAGATTCCTCTTCATCGGCTGGTGGAGGAAAGGGAGGCCCCGATGTAAGCCGGCAGGGTGTGCAGCGGGATATGCTGCCCATTGTTGAAGGAAGTACCGTTTCTACAAGACATGGCCTGGTTAAAACGGACCATATTCTATTTGTGGGCTCCGGTGCATTTCATGTTTCAAAACCATCCGATTTGATACCCGAACTTCAGGGGCGCTTTCCGATTCGTGTCGAATTAAATTCTCTTACTGAAGAAGACTTTATTGATATATTGACCAAACCGAAAAATGCACTTACCAAACAATATCAGGCAATGCTTGCATCAGAAGGGGTAAAAATAACTTTTAATGATGCCGCTATTCGCGAAATTGCCAGAATCGCCGCCCAGGTAAATCAACAAATTGAAAACATCGGGGCAAGACGCCTTCATACTATATTGTCATCACTTTTAGATGAACTGCTCTTTGCTGTTCCTGACG
>JBHJOO010000509.1:0-2464 GCA_050329675.1 Balneolaceae bacterium | reverse complement strand
ATCCATATCGATATACTCCAATCCGTATTTTTCGAGTTCAAGTTCTTCTATTATTCCGGTCTGATGAATCATAAGATGTACAGAAGAACCTACATCCATTAAAAATCCATTAGGATTTTTATCGGAACGAAACATATTTTCTGTACAAACGGCCCCGCCTATGGTATCTCTGCGCTCAAGTACACAGACTTTATATCCCTCTTCAGATAAGTAACACCCTGTGACAAGGCCATTATGGCCTGATCCAATAATAATTGCATCAAATTTTTTCATTCTGCGTATAGATTTTTTCGTGGACGATATAAAATCTTTTATTAAGTTCAGCAAACAAAATTAAAATCAAACCAATTCATTGGATACCTAAAATCATCAAATAATCATGAAATTTTTAAAAACACTGCTGGCATCATTACTGGGTACATTACTTGCGTTTCTTTTTCTTTTTCTTGTTCTGTTTATTGTCATTTCAAGCACGTCCACTGATCCTGAACCTTATATTCGCTCGAATACTGTTCTTGAAATAGAACTGAAGGGTAACATTCCCGCCAGAACAGTCACAACTCCTTTTGATGATATTTTTCAGCCCGGCTCAAGAGCCCCTTCACTTGAGAACCTTAGATCAAATCTTAAAAAAGCGGCTTCTGATGACCGGATAGCCGGTGTCTGGATTCAGACAAATTTTGTTACAGCATCGTGGGCTAATCTGGAATCTGTGTATGGTTATCTGCTGGAATACAAGGAAAGCGGCAAATTTCTTTATTTCAGTACGGATGATATCGGGATGAATGAAAAAGCATATTTTTTGGCAACTACAGCCGACTCTGTTTTTTCACCCGAAGAGACTATGTTCGAGTTTGACGGATTTTTTGCCCAACTTGCGTTTTATAAAGGAACCATGGAAAAACTCGGGATTGAACCGGAAATTATCAGGGTCGGAAAATATAAATCCGCCATAGAGCCTTTTATTCAAGCAGAAAGTTCTCCCGAAAGCAGAGAACAGATCACTGCTATTTTAAATAGTGTTTCAAACCGTTTTATTGAGGCTGTAAATCTGAAGACAGGAAAACCGGTTGAAGAAATTAACAACCTGATGAATCAGCCGCCGGACAGATCTGTTTATACAGCTTTTGAAAATGGCCTGATTGATGTACTTGCCTATCCTGATCAGGTAGAAACTCATATAAAAAGAAGAATCGGTTTGGAAGAAGATGATGACCTAAAAATGGTTAATTTAAACCGGTATAACAGAGTTGAGGCTAAGTCAGCCGGACTGGAAAAAGCTGACACCAAAAATAAAATTGCGGTGATTTATTCTTCGGGTGCCATTCTGCCCGATGCTCCTCAATCACCATTCGATCAGCAGTCTGTTATAACAGCAAGCAGCATTCGAAAACAGCTTGACGACATTAAAAAAGATGATAATATTAAAGCAATCGTTGTTCATATTGAGAGCCCGGGCGGATCCGCAAGCACTTCGGATTTAATCTGGCACTATCTTCGGGAAACCGAAATTCCGGTTGTCGCAGTAATGGGTTCGGTAGCGGCATCAGGTGGATACTACATAGCTGCGGGAGCCGATACAATTGTTGCCGATGCGAATACCATCACCGGATCAATCGGTGTTTTCAGCCTCCTTGTCAATACACAGGATTTCTATAATGAAAAACTCGGGATTACATTTGATACAATTAAAACTCATGAACATGCCGATATATTTACACTTACGCGGCCTCTCAGTCCGTCTGAAAAACGTGCTTTGGAAAGAGGTATCGATAAAACCTATGAAACATTTTTAAACCGTGTGGCTGATGCGAGGGGCCTTACCCGTGATGAAGTTCACAATATAGCCCAGGGAAGAGTATGGACCGGGGAAGATGCCAAAGAACAAAATCTTGTAGATGTGATCGGTAATCTTGATTCCGGGCTTGAAATTGCAGCAGAGATGGCCGGTATTGAAGAATACAGGGTAGAGATCTTTCCCAAGAAAAAAGATTTTATGGCCACCCTGCTTGGTTCGGCTGATAGCCAGGTAAAGTCCTGGATTCAAAGTATGATTCCATTCCATGAAACCATAAATGAACTTGAATTCATAATGAAACAACCTGTGGCGCATACCTGGGCGTATCTGCCTTTTTATGTTGTCGTTGAATAAATTTTTATCATCTTATTTGTAACCAAATGCAAATCGGGAAATTTTACATTGAACAGCTTAGCGAGGGTTTTTTTGAAGTATTTGCTGATGGCAGCCTGCACAAAATTGAAACTGAGCGAATTGGTGATATGCAGAGCGATCCATCTATGGAAAAATATTCATCTGTAATTGGCATAGATCCCCTTTTTATATCAGATGGTCACCTTCGCATAGTGGTTGATCCCGGACTGGGATGGGGCCTGGATCATAGCAGCAAGTACAAAAATACTTCAAATGTTGCAACCAACCTTGACATTTTTGGATTATTACCCT
>JBHJOO010000174.1:0-8279 GCA_050329675.1 Balneolaceae bacterium | reverse complement strand
CAAATCCATTCATCAAGCTGCCGTGCGCGATCACTATCCTCAGTTATAATAAGAATTTTAGTTCCGTTTATTCGATCTGATACAGAAATTTCATTTAATCCCTGAAGTAAATAACCAATTTCAGGTTTTTCATCAGCAGCAACATTTATTACCAAATCTGAGCCGGAACGTACGGCGTCTAATATTTTTCGTTGTTTTGGAGAGGGGTTGTCAATCTTCAGGTCTTTTAATCCTTTCAATATATTGGATGAAAGGCGATACTTATTAAATGACAATGTTTCTACCTCTTCATTTAAATCATAAATATTTCAATTAACAAACTGTAAATATACAAAACTGTACTTTTAACAACAGTTTCATAGAATTAACTATTGTATAATTAATTCTTATTATTCAGTTTTCTGGTTACAAGTATATTAAATTTTACACTTAATCCGAATGATTAAAAAACAGATCCTGTTTTTTATAAAAAATAAGCTTATTAAATATGATTGACAGAGTAGCTTTTTTTGCAAGCAAAGAGAATTTTGAGGATTATTTTAATCTATTCATCGAAAAAGAGGCGATATTTGATCCACATTACAATCTTGCACCCTCCCACGAAATCCCCATTTTGTTAAATGAAGAGAATGGAGAAAAAATCAAGATTCTGCGAGCACGGTGGGGATTCAATAACTCCAATAACGGCGATAACAGCTTATTCAATATCAGGATAGATAAAGCTTTGAAAAAACTGCAGAGCCAGCATGTTCAGCCCTGTATCGTTCCTGTTTCAGGATATTACATCTGGAAAGATAACGATAAGAAAAAACAGCCTTTTTTTGTGCGAATGCTTAATGAATCTGTAATGGCTATTGCCGGACTTGCAATTAAGAGCAGCCATAATAACTCCGGAAAGTGGTTTTGTTCAATCATAATTACAGATGCAAATGCACTGATACACCCCATAACTGAAAGTATGCCTCTGATATTTACATCAGCACTCGCAACAACCTGGCTCACGAAACCGGATGAGAGGAGTAGTGTTTTGTTACAAGCTGATAAATTATTCCTTTTAACTGAAATGACCGTTCATAGGGTAAGTAAAAAAGTAACTGACATAAAAAATAACAGCCCAAAACTCATTCAGCCTATACCCAAATAGTTTCATTTCATATCGCCGCTTTCAGGCTTCAATAGCGGCTTTCCCTCAATCTGGTTTTGATAAATTCTTACTGTATAGTAAGCAAAATCAATATCATCGTGTTTTGAAAAAATAAGCAGAATATCTTCCCAGAGTGCCTGGGATGTACTTCTTCTCTTACGGGCATTTGACAAGTATCTTATCGTCAGTTTCACACCTATACCAACTACCTCTGTGTACACGATTGGGGTTAAATAATTGTACCGTATAAGATAAGACCTGGACGCACGCTTTACCTGTTCATCCGCATCTTTCACAAAATCTTCAAGATGATCGTTGCAAATTTGTTCAAGCAACTCTTTTGCTTTTTGCCAGTTGCTTTCGAAAGTAACCACCACTTCAATTTCATTCCATATAAAATCAAAGTCACTTGTATAATTGGCAATGGCTTTAGAAAAAACATTGTGATTAGGTACATGAATAACCCGGCCGGTACTTTGATCAGCATGCACCCAATTTCCTATTTCAAGCAATGAAAATTTAAATAACCGGATATCAATCACATCACCTTTGAGATCGCCTACCTGAACCCTGTCTCCCACATCAAAAGGTTTGCGCCACAAAATAAAAATCCAGGCGGCTATATCCATAACAGGATCGCGGAGTGCGATTGCCAATCCAGCCGATAACAATCCAAGAAATGTGGCAAGGGAACCCATACCCTCAAACCAGACACGCCCTATTAGCAGAAAACCAATGAAAGTGATCGTATAACCAATATTTTTACGCCAGGAATATTGTGTAGCCAGATCTTTAATCCTGCGATTAACTATACGCAGGATAATCCATCGCAAAACGAGGAGAACAAAAATTATGACAATGGATTCTACAATCTGACTGTAATATGATGGGGATTCGGCCAGCCAGTTTTGTAAATTATCCTGGATTTGAGTTGTTTTGAACACTATTTTATTTTGCTAAATAATTATATTTTTATTTCGTTATCAGAAAAAGCACAAACATTACACTTGGTTTAGGATCAAATTTTGGATATTTTTAAAGTTCTTGAAAAAATCACTCAGAATACAGTATGCTTTACGGAATAATTATTTCATTAATCGTCCTTATTTCACTTCTTTTAATATTGGTGATCTTGTTACAACCTGGCCAAAAAGAGGGGTTGTCAGGTGGTCTTGCAGCAGGTATGGCCGGAGGTTCAGCCATGGGCGCACGACGGACAGCTGATTTGTTGTCAAAAACCACCTCTTTTCTTGCAGGTGCTTTGCTTATTTTATGTGTACTTGCCAATTTTGCCATCGATAAAGGTGACCAAACCGCCCCAGCAGTTCAGCAATCAGGACTGCCGGAACCCATTGAAACGGATTTTAATTTACCTTCTGAGACTACTCCCGCAATACCTCAAACTCAGCAGCAGGATAACGATAATTAATCGCTTTCATATTTTTCATTAAAATCCTTATTTGCTGACAATTCTGAACTGCTCTTTGCGGATGGAAAGTGCTTTATACGAATAATTAACAAGTACTACAAGTGAAATTACAAGCGACACAACACTCACAACAGTGAGCCAGATCATCCATTTTTCAGCAATTGCCTCAGTGGATATAATTTTAATCCACCCACTGACCATCCCTGCAAATACCATTAATAATGCGGAAAAGTATTGCAGCATCATAGAAACATTAAGTAACGACAACTGCCTTATTTTTCGGTTAATGACCTCTTTCTTTTCCTCTATATAGTCATTTTCAAGTCGTTCAATCTCTTCCGATAAACTTACCCAAAGATTAGTCGTTGAAAGAATGATAAGAGCAATTCCCGGTAAAATGGTAATAGGAAGATACCATTGCATAGTTTTAATTGAATGATTGGCAGTTTATAAATATGTAGAGTCCAAAAGTAGTCTTAATTTATCTCAATTAAATCACATAATTATTACATAAATCAATCCGGACCTACCACATTTCTATTCTACGGATTGATATGTAATTAAATATTAATTTAAAGTATAATTCAGTTCAATATCACAGTTAAGTACCCTGGAGACCGGGCAGCCTTTTTTGGCTCCATGTGCAATCTTATCAAATTTGTCTTTGGAAATTCCCGGTACTTTTGCTTTCAGTTTCAGGACAATTTTAGTGATCGACCATCCTGCATCCACTTTATCAAGAGTGAGGATGGCATCAGTTTCGAGAGTCTCAGGTGTAAAACCCTCTTTACCAAGCTCAACACTTAACGCCATGGCATAACATCCTGCATGGGCTGCAGCAATAAGCTCTTCCGGATTGGTTCCTAATTTTCCATCTTCATTTTCAAAACGTGTTTTAATTGAATATGGCTGATCTTTAAACACTCCACTTTGCATACTAAGTGTACCTGAGCCTTCCATTCCGGGCCCTTTCCAAACTGCTCGCGCTGTTCTTTTCATATTTATATCTCCTTTTGGGTTCGTATTTAGTTTGTCTTGCATATGACACTCAATGGTAAGTGTACTGTAATGGTTTAAACTTGTCAAGAATTACCACTCTGTAACTGGATTATCTTCATTAAAAAAATCTGATTAACAGAAAGCTTCAGGCCCACTCTTTTGGTTTCTTTAGCACTTCCAGAAGCCTCGCTTCTACACTATTGTTCCCGACGGTAAAGTCATAATCCCATCTGACCCGTGGCGGGAGGCTCATAAAGATGGATTCAATTCTTCCCTCTGTCTTTAACCCAAACAATGTCCCCCTGTCATGAATAAGGTTAAATTCAACATATCGCCCGCGCCTGATCTCCTGCCAATATCTCTGCTCCTCATTCCACGAAATATCTTTTCTTCGTTCCACAACAGGAATGTAGCTTTCCGTTAAAGACATGCCGCAATCCGTAACGAAATGATACCAGTTCTCGATACTCATCCCCAGATCGCCATCTCTTAAATAATCAAAAAATAATCCTCCAATTCCTCTTCCTTCATCCCGATGTGAATTATAAAAGTACTGGTCACACTCCTTCTTAAATAAAGGATAAAGCCGGGAATTGAACTTGTCACATACTTTTTTCAGGGTTTTATGGAAATGAGTTGCATCCTCATCAAAAAGGTAAAACGGAGTCAGATCAGCACCTCCGCCAAACCATGCGTCTGAAGAATGATCCATCGATTCATCTTCATAAAGTTCAAAATACCTGAAATTGGCATGCATGGTTGGTACCATTGGGCTTTCCGGATGAATAACCAGCGAAATACCACCAGCCCAAAACCACCCGTGTTCTACCTTGAAATGCTTTTTAACCGGTTCAGGCAGCTCTCCAAATACGGTTGATACATTTACTCCGCCTTTTTCAAATATATTACCCTTCTCAATAACTCTTGTGATACCACCGCCGCCGCCTTTTCTGCTCCACTTGTCTTCCCGAAACTTTTTCTTACTATCTGCGATTTCAAGATCCCGGCAAATTTTATCCTGTAAGCTGAAGATAAAATCTGAAAACTTTTCTTTCATGGCTTCTTCGCTTTGCAGATCAAATTACCACAAGTACGATTGTGGATTTTATATTTCATATAATTTGAATTTAAGGAATCGATTTTTGAAGCCACTGTACAGGGTTTACGTTTTGTCTTCCTTCCCGGATCAGGAAAAAAAGAACTTCTCCTTTTATAGAATTTTCATTGCCCGACAATCCAATAACGTCACCCTGGCGCAGAACCTGATTTTTTCTCACAAACACATCGCTCAAATTTCCATAAGCCGTATTATAATTTCCGTGATTTACAAACACAACTGTGCCATATCCTTTTAAAGGTTCAATTCCATACACATAACCATCACTTACTACATATACCGACGATTGTGACGGAGTCGCAATATCGATACCAGGATTATTTGTTTTAGTTGCAAACACAGGATGGGTTCTGACTCCAAAATGTTCAGTAATCGTTCCGTTTTCAACAGGCCAGGGTAATGATCCTTTTTTTCCGGAAAATTCGGCTTCAAAAGCAGCTAATTCGTCAATACTAATAAAGGCCCTGTGCCGAATTGTTTCGCCGCTTCCTGTTTCTGCGGCCCTTCGAATTCTCTCCTCTTCCTCTATTAGTCTGCTTAATGCATTATTCAACTGTTCAGCTTGTTGTTCAACAATGGATAACTGATTTCGAATATTATTTCTGTCCCTTCGCAGAAGCTCAATATTTCTATTTTGCTGTCTTTCTCTTTCAGCCAGCATTTCCAATTCATTTTCTATGGCAGCAAGTGCTTCCATATTGCGGTTTTTCGTTACTTCGAGATCATTCCTTGCCTTTTCCAGATCTTGCTGAGCTGCGCGAATTTCGTTAGCCTGTGTTTGTCTGTAATCATCAAATTTGGAAAGATAAAATGATCGAACCAAAAGCTGATTCATGGAAGATGATGTAAGAAGAAGTGCCAGTTCCGTAGTACGTCCGTATTTATACAGATATGTAAGGGTTTCCTTGTATTGTTCTATTAAATTTGACAGCCTCTGTTCAAGATCAAGCATATTTTCCTCTATCAGATCTATTTCCCTTATAATCTGACGCTGCTCTTCGTTCATCGAGTTGATCTTTTGCTGCTGAAGTGCTATTAACCGGGTTAGCTCCTGATATTGGTTATACTGCTGATCAAACCTTTCACTCGCAAAAGAAAGCCTTTCATTGTAATCCTGAATTTGCCTGTTTAAAACCTGGATTTGGTTTCTTGCATTATTCTGGCGTTCCAGAATTTGTGCACGCCGGTCATCATACGAATTTTGGGCTGAAGTCCACTCGGCAGACAACAGCAAAATTATGCATAGGGATAACAAATAGCGCAAGTTCATATCCTTGTAACTGGAATGTTATCAGGTATATTGATAGTTAACTCTGGGAGTGAGTTATTGATTATCAGGTTTTGTACCAAAAAAACAACCTGCGAATTTCCGTCAGCACTTAAAATGGTAATTTTCCTTGGAAGTTCAAAACCGTTTATTGATGCATATCCTTCATAAATTATTTGACGGTAGGGTGAATCCCTTTTCCATTCTACCTCACGGATCAACCCTGTTTTTTTTTCAACAAAGTATCGGCCCTTATCACCAAGCACACCGATATAAAAGCTTTCATCCTCCAATACATTTGTCGTTTCACCTGGTTCAATCGAATAATTTAATAAATCAATAATATTAACGGAAGCAAGAGATCCGATATCACTTCCGGTTCCGCCTTCCGACAATGGAGAAATTCTTGCATATTTATCTACTTTATTATAAACCAGAACCGAGTCATCTTTAACCAGAACCTGACCGCCTTCTATACCAATACCGGAACGAATATTAAGCAGGCTGCTGCTTTGATCTGAAAAAAATTCGACGGTAACACGGTCGCTTCCGCCTTTCTGGCTTACTATGGCCCGGCCTTTGCCGGAAACCCGCATTAGTGTATCCTTATCTTTAAAAACAAGATTATAAAGAGAATCAGCCGAAATAGATGATTCACGGATATCTCCTCTCTCCTGCACAACTGACGGTGAAGCACAGGATACGATAGTGCCTGCAACTAAAACCGGAATTAAAAGTTTGACTAATGAATTCAAATGCTCAGGGGTCTAATCGGTCTTTAAGATAATCTCTTTCCGGATCTTCATCGAGTGCCCGCTGCCACCACATTTTCGCTTTATCCGGTTTATCCAGTTTGTCATATACATCGCCAAGATGTTCAAAAACTTCCGCACTTGCATCACCGGTTTCAACTGACGCCTCAATGTATTGCCGGGCCAGATCATAATCATCTTTCAGATAGTAGATCCACCCAACCGTATCAAGATAAGCAGCATTTTCCGGCTCCATGCGTATAGCCTTTAATGATAGTTCCTGGGCATAGTCGATACGTTCGCCGCGAATTGCCATAAAATATGCGTAATTATTCATGGCATTATGGTTATTGGGATCCAGGCGGAGAGCTGTTTCATAAGCCTGAACGGCGTCCTCCCACTGATCCTGATCGGTATAGGCATCACCAAGAGTACTGTATATGATGGATCTGAAATTACTTTGTGCAGGTGAAAGAGTGGCTTCTTCCAGCCACTTTATTGCTTTATCATTCTGATCTTTAAGCATATAGGAGGCGCCGGCAAAGAATTGAATAAAGGCATCATCAGGTACATACTTATTTGCTTTCTCTGCATTTTCAATTACCTCATCATATCTTTGCTCAGTGAATAGAAGCTGCATTCTCTGGCGCCATGCATCGGATTGTTCGGGCATCACAGACGTTGCCCTTTCAAGCTTTTCAAGAGCCGGTTCCGTTTCATTTTTTTGAAGATGAAATTCAGCTGCCATCAGGTGTGCCGGGCCAAAATCAGGTTCCGAATCACTGAATGTATCCAAAACTCTCTTTGTTTCATATTCAAGCTGAGATTCGCCCGGCCGCCTCTGGTGTTCACGATAAATGTACCGGGCAAGCTCCATCTTCTGGTTCGGTCCAATCAGCGGATCACCAATCATGCTGATAAAGGTATTCGCCAAACTATCCCATTTTGCCTCTTTTATATATAAATCAGCCAGCAGTATTAATGTTTGAGGATCTCTTGCGTTTCGTTCTCTGGCTTCTATCAGGATAGCCCGTGCAGATTCTCTGTCATTTAATCCCTCATAAAACTGGCTCATCATATGCAGGGTTGAAAGATTATCCGGTTCAAGTTCCCTCATTTTCTGCAGCTGTACAAGAGCAGAATCACGCATTTGTAATGCATTAAAGTTTCTGAATTTCTGTAAATAGATATCAAAAACCGGCCCCCTCTGTTTCAGGATTTGATTGTAAACTTTGTTGGCATCCAATAATTTTCCAAATTCAACATACGTGCCGGCAAGCCGAAACAATATATCCAATTCACCAGGATGGTAGTTAAGCGCATTTTTAAGAGTTTCTATAGTTGCATCATTTTGACCGGCACGGCGATATATTTCAGCTAATTTGATATGATACCATTTATTATCAGGCTCTTCACTTACCGCATTTTTTCCATAATAGGCGGCATTTACAAGGTCATCAAGAGCTAAATAAGCATCAGCCAGAGCAAAATTAATACCCGGGCTTTCCGGTTTTTTCAGATAAGCAGCTGTTAAAAGGTCAAGTGCCTGTTCGTATTCACCGTTTTCAAAG
>JBHJOO010000444.1:0-3131 GCA_050329675.1 Balneolaceae bacterium | reverse complement strand
TGTTCGCCACCCGGCAAGACTCAATTCTTCCGGCGGACTTGAAAGAATCATGGTTGAAAAAATCAGCAGACCTGCAATAAATCCCACCCACCGGCCCGTCCTCATATTACTTTCAGGGTAATTCTGTTGTCTGGCTGAGCTATCAGAGTTAATTTTTTTGTATTTAATCGGAGCTTTCAGCATTTACTGAATATCATTTATTCGAAACAGCCTGTGGTCAGATTCTTTATCCATTTACAATCGCTTTGTAGTCAAGCCACCATCAATCATAAAGATTTCACCAGTTGAGTATGGAAAATCACCTCGTACCAATGCACCGACAGCTTTGGCAACATCTTCTGGCAGCCCCCAACGACGCTGAACGGTTAAGCCTTTTGCAATAAGTTTATCGTATTTATTTTTTACACCGGAGGTCATGTCGGTTTTTATAATGCCGGGGCGGATCTCATATACCTGAATATTAAATTCGGCTAATCTTACAGCCCATATTTTGCAATGCATAGCTAATCCTGCTTTTGAAATGCAATATTCTGCCCGCATAGGGGAGGCAACAGATGCGGATATCGATCCAATATTTATGACCATTGCTGAGTAATCGTTATTTTGCTTTTTTTGATCGATCAACCAGTTTGCAATCGACTGTGTCAGAAAAAAGGTCCCCTGCAAGTTTATTTGCATTACACGCTCGAAACTTTCAATGGTTGTTTTCAGCGGATCCTGCCGCTGGTGAGGTGCAACTCCCGCGTTATTAACCAATACATTTAATCGTCCAAATTCTGATTTTACTTTTTCAACGATATTATTCCGGCCTTTCTCAGAACCAATATCTCCCTGGCAGTAAATTATATTTGTTCCTGCCGATTTGAGATCTTGCAAAACATCAAATACCTCTGCCTGTTCACGGACTCCGTTGATTGCTACATCATACCCGATCTTGGTCAGTTTTTGAGCGATAGCCAGCCCGATTCCCCGTGAGCCACCGGTTACAAGTGCTGCTGGATTCATTTGGTTCTGAGTTGTTTGTTCATATGCTAAATTAACTTCCTATTGTATTAAAAAACGTATAATAAGATTTATTTTTGAGCAGCCGGGTTAAATACAGGGCCAGTTCACGAATATGGTAATCCCCCCACATACTTGATTCACCACACGGGATCGACTGTCCGGCAGGAATATAATCCCAGCCATTTGGCCTGTGATACACCGAGTGTAATAATAAGCCATGATGAGAGACATCTGTACTTAGAAAAGGATCGGCCATCAGTGTTTTTGCAGTTGTTAATCCGGCCTGCCAGTATTTATTGCCTTTACCCTTGTCGCCATTTGATTTCAGATAGTGGCCCAATCTCAGTAGCCCCTGAGCTCCAATGGCTGCTGCGGAGCTGTCAACAGGTTCGTATTCGTTATAAGGATCGGCCACTTTCTGCGTATAATCACCCAATTTATAAAGTGCCGGTGCACCTGTGTCCCAGTACGGAATTCCATCTAAAGAGGTATTTTCAATGTAAAAGTCACAAGTGGCTTCGGCTGCTTTTAGCATCATTCGCCTGATTTTTTCACGGCCTCCGAATGGTTCGATCTCCTCATTTGAAACAATTTCCAGAAATTCAAGTTGCTCTGAATATCCGCACATTGCCCATGCAAGCCCGCGGGTCCATGTTGAAAATGGTGAATAACCCTGCTGCGAATTGGGACAGCGGAAAGCTCCGTCGTTCACATTAAATATCGACTCATGAGCGGTTCTTCCCCAAAGATCGAATGCATCTCTCCCTTCACCATAATATATATTATTTTGGGCGGTCAGTTCAGCGTGTTCAATGAGCCGTCCGAGTAAAGAAATCTTTTGATCCTGTTCTCCATATAAAACGTGCCCCAGCAAGTGGCTTAATGCTAATACCCGCAAAGTCCGAATGGTGTCAACAAACAGGGAGTGAGGGCCGTTAAAGGAATAAATGAATCCTTTTCCATCTGATGTTTGAGTCCATCTTGCGGCCTGAACCGCACCACTTGATTTTAGAGCTAATTCATAAAAATTTTTTTCCCATTCTTTAAATTCAATTCTTTCTTCCAGTATCAATCGCAAAAGTGCACCGTATGTACTTACATTATTAAAACCATGATCATGCACACCGGTATGAGTAATATGTGGTGCCATTAATTTTATGGTTGCATCCCGGCCCATCTTCAGAAACTCTATTTCTTCTGTTGCATCAAACTGGAGAATTTCAGCACCAAACTGAAATCCCTGTGTCCACTCAGTCCATCCTCGGGTTGTATAAATACCATTTTCAGTAAACACCGGTGATCCCTTTGAAGAATCATACTCCTTGCGGATGTGATAAATTTTGCGGCCAGAATTGTCCCAAACACTGGTTAACTGGTGTTTGAGATCTTCGATTGAAAGATCATAGTTTATTTTCATAACAATAGATCAAAGCTAAATAATTGAGTAAAATGTCAATTCGCAAATTGCAAAGTTGTATGTTTTTAAATTGAGTGGAATCAGTTGGTTCTTTTGTAATTTAAATTTTTACCTATACCAGGTCTGGAACTTCAATCCATTTTCGTTCCCGGGCGGCTTCATAACCGATATCTGCTAATTGATTTCCTTTAGCGGCTTCCAGCAGATTCCACCGGAATGGCTCACCTTTAACAACATGCCTCAGGAACAGCTCCCACTGAACCCTAAAGGCATTATCAAACTCTTGTTGATGGGGTATTTTGATCCAATCAGCCCTGAAATTGTGATCATGATCCTGATCCGGATTCCAGACCGGCTTCGGCGTTGCACTACCGGGTTGTATCCAGACATCACGCAATCCGGCTACCGCCGACCCATTGGATCCATCCACTTGAATTGTAAGAAGATCATCGCGGCGTATCCTTGTGGCCCATGATGAGTTAAACTGGGCAATCACTCCGTTTTTCAATTGGAAAATAGCATAAGCTGCATCGTCGGCTGTGGCCTTAAAAGCTTTACCTGTTTCGTCAAACCGTTTGGGAATATGTGTTGCTGCCAGACAGGCAACTGAATTGATATCCCCGAACAGATTATCAATTACATAACGCCAGTGACAAAACATATCCAGAATCATACCTCCCCCGTCTTCTTTCCTGTAGTTCCAGGAAGG
>JBHJOO010000483.1:0-17674 GCA_050329675.1 Balneolaceae bacterium | reverse complement strand
GGAAGAAGCCGGATTCCGCAAACCGGAGCTTATCAGCGTAAAAGCGGCAGATGGTGTTACCGATCTGTATGGCGTGATGTGGAAGCCTGCCGATTTTGATCCGGATAAAAAATACCCGGTCATTTCGTATGTCTATCCGGGGCCACAGGTTGAGCCTTATCCCCGGTCATTTACCCTTCGTGGTTCCAGTGCAAGAGCCCACGCCCTTGCGCAGATCGGGTTTGTGGTGGTATCGGTTGGCAACCGTGGCGGCAGCCCGTTGCGGGAAAAATGGTATCATAACTATGGCCACGGCAATTTGCGTGATTACGCCCTTGCCGACAGCAGGGCAGTAATTGAGGAGCTTGGAGGGCGCCACTCCTATATTGATCTGAATCGTGTTGGAATTTATGGCCATTCCGGTGGCGGATTTATGTCAACTGCGGCTCTCCTTACCTATCCCGATTTTTTTAAAGTGGCTGTTTCCTCAGCCGGAAACCATGACAATAATGTTTATAATATCTGGTGGAGTGAAGTGCACCACGGTGTGGAAATGAAAACCAAAACCGTAAAAAAAGAAAATGAAGATGGAGTGCAGGAAGAAATAGAAAAAACCGAATTTGTTTCAAAAATTCCGAAAAATCAGGATCTGGCTGATAACCTGCAGGGCCGGTTACTTTTGGTTCACGGTGAAATGGATAATAATGTGCATCCGGCAAACACCTATCGAATGGCAGACGCACTTATAAAGTCGGGAAAAAGATTTGATATGATGATTTTTCCCGAAAGCAGGCATGGGTTTGGCAGATACAGTGCCTATTTCGAGCGAATGTTGTGGGATTATTTTGCCGATCATCTTCTTGGTCACCGGCGCATGAACATAGATTTAAATCTTCCTGAAGAGGATTAAACAGGCTGTTGGTGACACATAGAAATTATTTCACGGAATAACGCAATCTTGCATGGAAAAATTCCGCAGTTATCAGATCCGTAACTGCTTCATAAATTGTGCATTATCACGGGCGGAATCAATTGGTGTTGTTCCGGTGTATGCTTCCTGCTCTACTATAAAGTATTTCATGCCATTTTCTTTGGCCACAGGCAGAATCTCCTGATAGTCAAGTGTTCCCGTTCCCAGCGTTACAGACTCCGGATCATCACCGTTTGCCAGGTCTTTTACATGCGAAGAGACAAACCGGTTTGGATATTTTCTGATCCAGTCAATCGGGTTTTCACCAGCCGCAGCCACCCAGTAAATATCAAGCTGGAAATCCACAAGATCCGGATCTGTGTTTCCCATGAGTACATCCTGTGGATATTCTCCTTCTTGTAATTCAAACGTATATGCATGGTTGTGATACGCAAATCGAAGCCCTGCATTACTTGCAATACGTCCCAGTTCATTAAACTGGCCGGCGATTCTTCTGTAGTCATCCAGGGTTTCCTGCGGGCCGATCCAGGGGGAAATGATGTGTTCAACACCAATTTCAGCAGCTTCTGCAACCTTGCGTTCAAAATCCTCAAATACATTTGCATGGGTTGAAATCAGTGTCATACCTAATTCATCAAGATAGTTTTTGAAGCCAATATTGCCCATTTGCCAGTAAATTCCCATCGGGCCTTCATAACTTTCAATCTGTTTGTACCCGAATTCAGAGAGCTGTTTTAAAATTCCGCGCGGATCATCTGCAATAATGTCCCGAAGCGTATAAAGCTGAATTCCAAATGGCATGGTTTCCTCCTCAGGTGTACCACAAGCTTTTAAAAAAGGAAAGGAAGCGGCTGTAAGTCCGGCAGCCATGACCCCGGATTTTTTTAAAAAAGATCTTCTGGAAAGCGACATATTATAGGTTATTAGAATTATGGTTGAACGTATCTAAAAAAACATGAGTGCTGAGATTCAAATATAATATAAAAGCCAGGTTTATCTTACAAATCATTATAGGCCAATTTCATATTTACCCCAAACGCTTATGTTGATAGAAGTTTATCCGGTGGCCTGTTCAGATTCAGGATTCTTTTTAAAACCAAAATCAAGAGGCCTTTTTTTATCACCTGCCAGATAAACCGTTTGAGATGGAAATGCAAAATCAATTCCTTCACTGTTAAAACGCCTGAAAATTTCACGATTTACTTTTTCGCTGAATTCCATATACTGCCAAAAATCGGGTGGATGGTACCAGTAAAAAACAACCAGATTGAGTGAGTCATTATTGAGTTCATTAAAGAAAATTCGAGGAGGAAAGTCTTCGTTCATACCCTCGTGATTATCAAATATCTCTTTCAGTATTTCCAGTGCGCGATCCACTTTATCAGGAGGTGTATCATAGGTAATTGTGATGTTCATCACCCTTCGAATAAACTGTCGTTTACCGATATTGTGAATTGTCATATTTGCAAGCTGGCCATTGGGTACGGTTAGCATGTGCCCTTCAAGCGTGCGAATTTTGGTTGTTCTCACCCCAACCTCCACAATAGAGCCGAGTTTGCCGTCAAGATTTACGAGCTCACCGACATTAAACGGCTTATCGGCGAAAATCATCAGAGAACCGAAGAAATTCCTGATTGTGTCCTGAGCAGCAAGGCCAAGTGCAAGCCCGCCTATTCCAATTCCAGCCAAAATACTTGTTATTGGCTGATCACTCAATGCCTGTGCTACCTGCAGAATTACTAAAATAACGATTGTAACCCTGATAGATTTACCAACAAGTGGAATAAGCATATCATCTATCTGGGATTTGTCGTCATCCGAAAATCTTTGTAACCAGGTGTCCACTGCATCCACCAGCCTGTAAATGAAGTAACCAATGGAAAGAATAACCAAAACCTGAACAGTTGTGATTACGAGGTCATTGATACCCCCGGGAATGATTAGAAATGAAATTGCCACACGAAGGCCAAAAGCAAAGAAGATAAAGGTAATGGCATTTGAAGCCGAAATTAGCGCTATTGACAAGACTTTTTGACCTTTCTCTTCTAAACGGGGTGCCAGCCTTCTAAATAAGTATTTAAAAACTTTACCTAAAAAAAAGGCAAATACGATGGTTACGAAAAGTGCAAGAATACGCCAAAGTTCGTTACCGGCAAAAATGACGTCATTGGCTGATGATACAAGTTCTTCCATTAGTTTTTGAAATTACATTTTAGAGTGAAATCCTCACCGCTCCCAATCGGGGAGCCGGGTGGTGTGTACGGAGTTTCGGGCAGTTCAAATTTCTCGGGATTGGTTCTGTATGTTTTAATCATATCATGCATAAACATATAATGTGATTTAACCACAGGCAATTTTTCATTATTCATTTTTTCCGTCAGAAGCTCAGACATCAGATCCAGTTTGTAATTTACAAGAGCACGAACATCAGGAGCTGCCGTACTTTTACCGGCAAGAGTGAGAATGTTCCGCATAATTGCAGTATTGATTGACCTGAGAATGGCGCTTTCATAATCCCCTTTCTGTTTAGCGAAAATGGTTGAATCCACAATTTTGTCGATAATTTCAATTAATCCCGGATTTGCACTGTTTCGCGCGTGCTGGTTTACAAGCCTTGCCGCCCGCTCCGGAGTAAAAATGAGTGACGATGTAAGATCCGCAGCAACTTCAGCTAATGCTGCCGGATCGAGAACAGGTGCCGTATAACCCCGAAACAATTCCCGTGTATTGGAAATGCCGGCTGCTCTGGGAGGAATCAGGTTCAGTATTTGTTGTGGTAAGGCCAGCTCGCCGGGTGAAAGTGTCAATAACAAAGCATCGAGTGCTTTACGCTGTTCACCGGCAGAAACGATCCGGGGTCCAGCTTGGCCGTTTCCTCGTATATTGTAATTGTAATCTACTCCGCCAAGAAGTTTAACGGTTGCTTCCGTTTGATATCGATGAAAGAGATAAACGGGTACGAGTACATCTTCAAGTTCACTCATTGTCCTGCCGGGCCTTATATTATTTTCTGAAAATTGATCAAGTGCCCGGCGGCGGACATCCATAACATGATAAAGTTCCTCAATGGGATCATTATTGTTATCCCATAAGTGAGCATCGGGATGGGCGCCACCCTGCGGCCTTGCATCACGGTCGCTAATGTATAATAATCCCATATCAATGGTTTCATTAATAATGTCATTGAGAGCATCATTTTCATTGATCCCCGCCGGAAAATCCTGATAACCGTATGCAACAGCGCGTTTATCCCATTCACCAATACCGATGCTGTATGCATTGGATAAATCAAAACTTCCATCCGGATTGATGTCAACTTTTGGATGCGGGTAATCCATAACAGATGCCCGGTTATTCACACTGGCCGCAAAATTGTGAGCAATACCAAGTGTATGGCCGATTTCGTGAGCTGAAAGCTGACGGATTCGGGCAAGAGCCATATCGAGCATTGGATCATCATCCGGTATTATCCCATCTTTATAGGGTGCAAGCAAGCCTTCTGCTATCAGGTAATCCTGGCGAACTCTTAAGGACCCAAGAAGTACATTTCCTTTTATAATTTCACCGGTACGCGGATCAATCACCGACGATCCGTACGACCAGCCTCTGGTGGATCTGTGTACCCAATTAATTACATTAAACCGGACATCCAGCGGGTGTGCATCGTCTGGTAATACCTCTACCCTGAACGCATCCCTGTAGCCAATTTCTTCAAATGCTTCAGCCCACCAGCGGGCACCGTCGAGAAGCGCAGAACGAATGGGTTCGGGTGTTCCGTTGTCAAGGTAGAAAATAATGGGTTCAACCGCCTCGCTGATTTCCGCATCCGGATTTTTCTTTTCGAGGCGGTGGCGTACAATATATCTTTTGGTAAGTTCATCACCAATCGGGGCACTGTAGTCCTGATATGAAATCCCGAAATATCCGGATCTCGGATCCAGTTTTCGAGGCCTGTAGTTATCATCCGGCAATTTGACAAATGAGTGGTGCTGGCGTACTGTAATGGCCTGCGGGGTTGGGGTAACAGATCGAACATGAGTTCCGGGATTTTCCCCGGCAAAGGTTAGAATTGTTTCGATTTCCGAATTTTCAGGAAAATTAAATGTTCCGGGAAGGTATACTGCAGATCGTGACTTATCCAGGGAATAAGTACCCTGGTTACCCGATCGCAACCGTCCGGTCACATCGTGTGCATCACGCAGAAGAAAATCAGTAGCATCAACCAGCAGGCGGCCGTTTTCAGAAGTTGTAATTTCAAACCCCCAAAGAACAGATTGTGCGAAGGCCTCATCGACTGATTTTTTTTCAAGCCTGTTATCGGTACTTGCCCGAAAGTCGTAATTGGGCTGAATCATCAGCACTCTTGGTCCAATGCGTTTAAAAATGATAATCCTGGAATTGCCAAGCTGGCTGCGGTCAAGCCCGATATCGTTTGATCCCATTCCGGCAGCCAGTGAATTCACATAAAGTACCTCCTCATCAAGTTTATCAATTTGAAGCCAGATTTTACCTTTGTCCTCATCCCACCAGAAATCAAAATATCCTTCATATTTTTCCATTCCTTCGGTTATCTCAGTAATTGATTTCTGTGCTGTGGTAGCAGTAGTTCCTGATATGAACAATAAAATAACAACGATTAATCTGATTGGCATAAGTGCTGAATTTAATGTTTGAGTTATCCGTCCAGCTAAAATAAAGAATCAGGTGGTAAGAGCCACATATATGTAAAAAAAAAGCCTCCGGGTTACAGAGGCTTTGAGTAGGGTTTATGAATTTTTAATCTTCCTATCGGGAAAAGAATTGAATCTCCTTCCCTTCAAATAAGTCAAGCAAGCTTTTGTGGCCGTTTTTTAAAGCAAGATCTTTTGCCGTTTCACCTTTATTGTTTTTTAAGCTTGCATCAGCACCTTTTTGCAACAATCTTTCGGCAACAAAAAGCTGCCCGTTTTCGGATGCAATCATAAGGGCTGTTTGCCCATTGTTATTTCTTTTATTTACATCGGGATTGTGCATCAATAAAATATTGAGCATTCTCATATTTCCAATTTTTGATGCAGCCATAAGAGGTGTTTCACCATTGTGATTCATGGTATCAACATCGGCACCATCTGCCAGCAAGATATTCAGGCTTACGATGTCGATATTTTGAATGGCTTCAAACAGATTGTCGGCAATCACAGTTGTAGAGTTATATTTAATATCTGCGTCTATCGCTCTGGCAGGAGCTATAAATAAGAAAGCAGACAGAAATATTAATGATATTGTTTTCATTTGAGTATTTAATTAATCTTTAATTTCTAAGTTGGTTTTCAAAATTTTTAGCGGGGTTTAATCTTTATTTTTTACCGCCTTCTGATTCTATCAATACGTTATTTTTTACAATTAAGTTTCACTTACCAACAGTATTTTAACAATAAATATTTAATAAGCTTCCCGTTCGTAATAGCCTAAACAGCTAAGGATTGTTGTATTAAAAAAGTTACTTAATTAGCTGAAACTGAAACAGATTTTGAAATGTGGGTGAGTAACGTCGAAAATTCATCCGTTATCTGTGAAAGTGCCGGATTTTTAAACCAGCCTGCGGGGTAATAAATGGCAGCCCCAATGCTGTTTGTCTCTGAATCTGTTTTTGTCTGAAGTGAATCTTTAATTGGATTTACGATTGGAATTTCCATTCCGTTTCTTACCACAAACCCGGTAACAAGGTCATGTAAATCGATTATTTGGCCACCCTTATTGAAAATAAAAGATTCTCCAATTTCTCCTGTTTTAAATATATAACTGTCAGTTTTGGCTTTGTGAATATCCCAAAGTGAAACCGGAACCAGATATTTCAGTGAAATGTAATTGTTGATATCCACTACGGTATTGATCCGGGGGAATTTGGAATCACGGGCGGAACGGAGCAAATATTCAGAAGCCGGTTTGCCCCGGCCGGTAGGTTTATAGCTTCCAATCCGGAGCATATCGCGGCAGGCTTTGCGAAATTCGTCTTCATCTTCTGACAGATCGGCTTTTCTTCGCTCCAGTAAATCACTTAGTTTTTGATCCAGAACGGGATGAGGTTTTTTAATTTCAACATCTTTGGCAAAAATAAAACCAATCCGTACATGTTCCTGAACCCGGTTTTTAAATGTGGGCTCATTTATATGTGACATCATTTTTATTTACGAATTATAAATCCATGTTACGTCAATTTTTCATCCCGCCCCGCCGGATCAGCTCCCTGGCACTTGTCAAGGCCGAATCCGAGATCTCTTCACCGCTCATTAATCCGGCTACTTCCCGTATATGTTCTTCATCGGAGAGAGGAATAATTCTGGTGACAGTCCGCTCTGCCTCTTCCACTTTTTCTACACGATAATGTTTGTGTGCCTGACTTGCGATTTGTGGTTGGTGGGTAATGGCCACAATCTGACAGTGTTCAGAGAGCTTCCGCATCTCACGGCCTACTTTTTCAGAGATTTCACCGCTTATTCCCGTATCAATTTCATCAAAAATCATAACGGGCAGTTGGTGTTCTTTAGCCAAAATGGATTTAAGGGATAACATAACCCGGCTCACCTCTCCGCCGGAAGCAATTTTAGCTAATGGTTTTGGCGCCTCGCCTTTATTGGTTGAAATAAAAAATCGAACATCATCACATCCGTTTATCTCACACAGAACCGGAATGCCATCAATTTCAAACCAGCCGCTATCAGAAAATTTCCAGTTTACATCAATCCGGAATTCCCCATTAACAATACCAAGATTTTTAAGTGCATTCAAAATATCAGCCGAGAGATGCCGGCCTGCAGCTACTCGTTTTTCATGTAATTCAAAAGCTGCTTCTTTGACTTTTTGAGCTTGCTGTTTGATCTTATTTTCAATCCGTTCTATCTCGTAATCAAAATTCTCAGCTATATTCAGTTCCGCTCTGATCTCATTGCAGTAGCCAATCAGCTCGGGCACTGTCCGCTGGTATTTTTTTTGCAGACGGTACAGTTCCGATTCTCTCTTACGCAAAGTTTCAAGACGCTGCGGATTAAATTCAATGCTGTCCCGGTATCTTTCTGCGAATTGTACGGCCTCCTGAATACTGATTCGTGCTGCATTTACTTCCTGCAGATATGCTTCAAACTCGGGTTCGATTCGTGCCATATCTTCCAGATGTAATTTTATGGTATTCAGCATTTGCATCAGACTGATATCATCTCCATTGCCTATTTCAGCTATCGCTGCCGCTTTCAGCTCCAGATCCTCTGCATTGTCGAGCAGATTCATCTCGGTTTTTATCTCTTCCTCCTCATTCGGATCGAGACCGGCCGCATCCAGTTCCTTAATCTGAAACTGATACAATTCGGTTTTCTCTTTCAGTTCACGTTCCCGCCGCTTCAGGTTGCGAAACTCCCGCTGCAGCTCAGCCATGATTTGATATTGATTTCTGTATTCATTCAATACATGTTCTACTGAATCAAACTGATCAATAACACCGATATGATTTTCATCTTTCAGCAGCATCTGGTGATCGTGCTGGCCGTGCAAATCCACCAGCAGATCACCGGCCTGTTTCAGGACAGCAATATTTACTGGTGTATCATTGATAAAGGCACGGCTTCCGGTCTGCCGGATTTCACGCCTCAGGATCAGCTGTTCATTGAAATCCACGGCATTTTCTTCAAGCAGATGCTTAAGGAATTTATTTTTCCCGGTATAAATGGTTGCCTCTGCAATTGCTTTATCAGCACCTTGCCTGATTACTTCTGTATCGGCCCGCTCACCCAGAATCATATTAAGCGCACCGATAATAACAGACTTGCCAGCGCCGGTCTGTCCGGTTAAAATATTCAGCCCCCTTTCAAAAGAAACCTCAAGTTCGTCTATCAGGGCAAAATCTTTGATGTATAGATTTTTGATCATGATCTACAATTTATTTAAATCCTCAATAATAATTTCCGGTTTTGTCATACTGCCGCCGTAATCCATTACCTGTTGGCCTTTTTTATTCAGAAGAAGAATTTTATCCGAATGATTAATAAAATAAATTTCCTCCCCGTTTTCGAGCTCTTTCGTGTATGAAATTTGTTTTCTTACGGTCATTCGCTTCATCATTCTGTCAATTTCGGCAGGATCTCCGGTCAAAAAAAGAAATGAGGGACCGTTCATATTAAATGCGCCGGCATAGTTTCTCAACACGGCAGGCGTATCACGCTCAGGATCAAAGGTTACAAGAACGTATTGAACCGAACCGGGCTCATCCATTTCGTCATGAATCTTTTTCAGGTTAGCCGTAATGAGTGAACAGATATCGGGGCAATGGGTGTAAATGAATCCCATAACGACAGGTGTTCCTTTGAGATCATCCGGAAAAATTACACTGTTCCCATTTTGATCAGTCAGTTCAAACCGGACGTCATTAAAATCATCCTGAACATCTTCATTGCATCCTGACAACAATAGCAGAACGGTTATATAACTGAATAAACGTTTATTTAATAACATGATTCTTTTTCTTTATCGCCGCAATGCTCAAGTTCAAATTCCAGCGTAGAATGGTTAATTGAAAACTTTTTCATCAATAAGTTTTTTATGTCTGATTTAATCTTTTCAAGGTCATCTGCTTTAGAACGGTCAATTTTCACATGGCATTCCAGCAGCCTGTGCTCTTCGTTCAGATTCCACACATGCACATGATGTGCGTCTAAAACGTGAGGTATTGTCTCAATGGAATGCTCTATTTCACTTATTTCAATATCATCGGGAGTGGATTCCATTAAAATATCGATCGTTTCTTTTAGCAGGTGAAAACTGTGATACAAGATATATACTGAGATTAGCACCGTTATGATAGTATCAACTACATACAGCCCGTATAACCAGATAATAATTCCGCCAATAATAACCGCAACCGAGCTGATGGCATCCCAGAATATATGCACATAAGCGCTTTTGATATTAATATTTGTTTTGGAATCACGATACAACAGAATTGCGGTAATCACATTACCGGCCAGCCCTGCGACCGCTACCCACAACATAATGCTGCCGATCACCGGCTGAGGATCAAAAAATCGCTCAACTGCTTCTTTAATAAGGAATAAGGCAATAAAGACAAGTGTTACCAGATTAATGAACGCGGCGATGATTTCAGCTCGTTTATACCCGAATGTTTTCTGGCGGTTGGGAGAGCGTTTGGAGATTTTTCGCGCAATAAGTGAAATACCAAGTGAAGTTGTGTCACTCAGATTATGGAGAGCATCCGAAATGAGAGCCAGGCTGTTTGACAATATCCCGCCAATTACTTCAGCAATCGTTATACCAAGATTCAGAAAGATGGAAATCCAGAGCCGGTTTTCCGTGCTGTCGTGTTTGTGCTTATGTGAGTGATGATGACTCATTTCGATCCAACCGGTTTGGCAAGCAGGTACTTGTTTTCATACTCACTGATCATCAGTTCCATAAATGTTTCTGCTGATTTCCGGGCAAACTCCTGCAAATATTCCCGGGTCATATCGTCATTCACTTCAAAAGTTACCGCATCCACTCCGAACGTGTGCCATGTCCAGTTCTTTGCAATAGGTGCGCTGGTATCAAACGACTCGATATTTAATTTAACATTTTCTGCAGATTCCAAAATTGTATCATACCATCGATAGGTAAAATGTTGCGGAAATGTATCGATATCGCGATTAATCGGGTAAAATATACTTTCATTAGTTGAGTGAAAATCAATAGCATAGAAAACCTTCTTGTCACTTCGATCCTTTAAAGGTAAAAGTGCATCCCGAACAGCCCTGGTCTCGGGCTGGTTAAATGCCTGCCAGTCGCGGTTAAGATCTACGCCAGCGGCATTATGACGCCAGTGTCCGTTATCCACCCCATCCGGATTCATCATTGGAAATGCCCAAACATCAAAATAGGACCGGAATCGTTCGGCAGTTTCAGAATCACCAGCCAATGCTTGAATAAATTTTATACCGACCAGGTAACCGGGTATTTCAGGAGGATGCTGCCTGCCGTAAAGAATTACAACCCCTTTTGGATTTCTTGTGTTGTTCCCAACGATTTTCACTTTTTTAACCGGCCGGTTTTGATGCGAGTAACCGATTGTACTGCTGCTTACATACGGTTTCAACTTCAATTCGGAAAGCCATTGGTTAAAATGGGTTGTTGTTTCCAGTTCCTGGGCAGATACCCAAAGCGTATCCGAATCAACCTGAATTTTAAGATGGCCTGTTTCGGTAAGCGTATCTACATGAAATGAGCCGGGATCAATTTCGGACCAGCTACTTCCTCCATCTCGGCTCAACTTCGGTGTATAACGCTGCCTGCTTTCCGGATAATTGAGTTCGATTTCAATTTCTGTTGATTGATCGGCCCAAACTTTAAATCCGTACCAAGGGCTGTTATTGATCGGTGCATTTTCAGGCTGTATTATTACCCTGTAGTGATTTTTTCCAATCCTGTATGAATCACTGAGCCTTGCTCCCTTGTATTCATTACTAATCCATATACCGTCGGATAAAAAACCGAATGTTCGTTTGTGCTGTGGTGTTATAACCCTGTCGGTCGTTATATTGCCGCCTTCAGGATCATAAGAAAAACCGGTAAATTCCTGTGTTTTACAGCCGGCAACAACAATCAAAAAGAGCAATAGATAAAATGGAATTTGTTCAAGTTTCATATGTTAGAAAAAATTTTATAAAGATGATTTATTTTTTGTCAATTTAAAAAATCAAAGACTAATAAAATAACGATCTCTTATCCGGAGTTGAATCTGTATATCAGATTATTCAGCAATTAAGATCTGATAACTTTTTTTGTTAATATTAATGGTACAATCTGTAAATCAAATTGTCTGCAGCGGGTGAATGACTTTCAAACGGAAAACGTATTTCCAAACTTCAATCCATTTTTTTCTTTTGTTGTACTGATATTGGTGCAGTTTCTTTTTTTTCCACTTCAAACCGGGGCACAGGATAGTGAACGAAGTGATATTATCTGGAAAGTAAAATTTGAAGGAAACGAAACGTTTTCTGACATGCTTCTGCATAATATTATTGCGGCTGACAGCCCGAATTTTTTTCAAAAAACATTTGGCAAAACAAGCCGGTTTGAACTCATTGAAGACGAGATTCGCAGGGATGTGATTCGTATTCAGCGTTATTATCAACGCCGCGGTTTTTCCAATATTGCTGTTGATTATGCTATTGAAGAGCTGAGAAAAAAATGGAAGAAGAAGGTAATATTCACTGTTCGTGAGGGTTCTCCCATACGTATTCGTAATACAAGTGTAGATATCGATGCTGATAGTTCAGATATAGCTCACATCCGGAATTCAAGAGAGTTTCAACGGGCACTGGTGAACCATGATTTTGTTCAGGGTAACAGATATCAATCGATCAGAACTCCCGATGCAGAAGGTGTGTTTGAAGAAGTGATGCAAAATCTTGGATATGCATTTGCAGAGGCTGAAGTTGAAGCGGTAATTGATACAGCCGCCCATGCCGCAGATATAGTTATCATAAACCGGCCGGGGCCAAGAACACGTATTGATGAGTTCATTGTAGAAGGGGATATAACCGTTCCGAAGAGAATTGTAACCAGGGAAACAGGAATTCAGATTGGTGATTTATATAGCCGCAGAAGTATCCAGGAAGCGCAACGACAGATATTCAATCATCATCTTTTCCGCTTTGCAACAATCGGAATTCCTGAGCAGCCACGGGACACGTCATTAACCATGCTGTTACGTGTTCGCGAATACCCGCCAAGATCGGTTCAGACAAGTATTGGAATAGGCAGGGAAGAAATAGTACGCGGACAGGTTTCATGGCAACACCGTAATATCAGCGGTACCGGCCACCGCTTCAGTTCCACATCCAGAGGATCCTTTATTGAGCAACGGGTAAATGCGGATTATCTGATTCCATTCGTATTTAATACAAAAAGCAGTTATGTAGCCTCAATTTTTGGACAGCGCCGGCTTGAACCGTCTTTTGAGCTTCTCAGAACCGGTATAACAAATAGCCTGATCTATCAGCCAAGGCGTAATCTAACCGGATCTTTTTCCTACGAATTCTCTATAAATAAGGAAACCTCCAGAAGAGAAAGACGAACAGCGCTGCCGGATACGGTCTTGAATTTTGATGTTTCTTCACTCTCTTTCTCAGGTTTTTACAGTCAGGGCTTATCGAGAGAACAGCGGGGATGGGTAGTTCAGCCAAGCCTTGAAATATCCGGTACATTTGGTGAAGCAACATTCCGGTTTCAAAAATTCGCACTGGATGTCCGCCGTTTCACCGAGTTATCCGGTTCTACTGTTCTTGCAACAAGAATAAACAGCGGAGCTATCTTCTTTACTCAAAATGACAGCCTGCCCTCAACAATTCGTTTTTTTACCGGCGGAACTAACACCGTAAGGGGCTGGACCAGACAGGATTTGGGGCCAAAAGTCGAAACTTTTAACGAAGACGGTACCTTTAATAGGTTCATTCCAATTGGCGGCAGGGTTTTGCTGAATTTTAATCTGGAGATTCGTCAGCAGTTTGATTCTTTTATTGATGGTTTTGGTATAGCTGCATTTCTGGATGGAGGCCAGGTTTGGCGAAATTTTGACCGGTTAAATGAAAGATCTATACAGTTTGGTACAGGAGGCGGCTTCAGGTATCAGTCACCGATTGGCCCGGTAAGGATTGATCTGGGTTACAAGGTGAACCCGACACAACAGGACCTGGATATATTTGATGGCCAGGATTTCGGAAACATCTGGAATAAAATCAACATACATTTTAGTATTGGCCAGGCATTTTAGACCGGTTTCAACAGATTTATAATGGAAAACCAAAAAACACAATCAACCAAAGGCAAACTTATCAGACGAACTCTGGCAGTGATTGCTGTAATTGTCATTCTTCTGACAACTTTACGCATTACCTTAAAAAGTGATTGGTTACTTGACCGGGTTCGTACAATGGTCGAAAATCAGGTGTCCCAGAATCTGAATGGGTTTCTAACGATCGAACAATTAAAAGGAGATCTCCTCAGCGGTTTAACGGTTATCAATACAACGGTTTCAGATGAAGCCGGAACTGCATTGGTTTCTCTTGATTCTCTCCATGTCGGTTATTCAGTTTTTTCACTGTTAAAATCACCTATAATCATAGATGGAATCGTTCTATCCGGACTAAACATCAAAGCTGTGAAAACAGATACCGATGAATGGAATTTGATGAACCTGATTCCTGAAGAAGAACCGGACAAAACCGACCCCGATCCACTCTATTGGTATGTTGATTTTTTAAGAATTAAAGACTCCGGCGCAGAAATTGAAAGCAATGAGCTGCCTGACGGGCGTCTGGAAATTCGTGATCTTGAATTGGTATCATCCCTGGGCATGTTTGAAGACGGATGGCTTACAGTTATAGATGAATTGAGCTTAAATGTGATTCAGGAAAGATTGCCTCAACCTGTAGAATTCCTGTTAAGAGGTGAAGGGGATGAAAAAAGAATCAATCTTGAACAGCTTGTAATTGCGGCAGGCCGAAGCTTCCTGAGTGCATCTGGTCGATATACAGATCAATCAGAAATTCATGCAGAAGCCATTACCAGGCCTCTCTCATGGAGAGAGCTTGCTCTTTTTACTGAAGATTTGCCATTAAAAGATGACTTAAATATCGAACTTACAATTCAGGGAAGGCTGCCTGTTTTATCTGTTCAGGTCAATGTAACTGCCGAGCATCTGCAACGGTTATATCTGACAGGAGATTTTCAATTGGATGATAAAGCAAAACTAACCCGCCTGGAAGTTGAATTGGAAAAACTCAACGGTCCGCTGTTTACAGGTTCTTCTGAGGCTCCGGAAATTGAATCCCTTTCGTATTCAGGCGAAGGGTCCATTTACTTCGATGATTCCGGTGATGACGATTGGCAAAGCTTACTAACAACGAAAAATATCCGGCTTGAGCAAATCATTTTAGATCAGCTGCTTGCATCCTTGCAGCTGAAGGGCAACCAGCTGTATTTAAAAGCAGACATTGAACAAAATTCCGGTCAGAAAATTGCGGCTGTGCTGGCAGTAAATAATTATACTTCCCAAACACGTGAATGGAATACCGAAATAACATCTGAGCATTTTAATCCATCGTTATGGCTGCCAGAGTTTGAAGCAGAAGCCGATCTTAATTTTCATATTGTGGCCGGTGGCACCGGGTTCGAACCGGCTGAAAGGCCTTTTAATTTAGATCTCCGGATTTATGACAGCAGTATTTATGATCAGCAATTCAGCGAGATAACCCTCACCGGCCAGATTACACAAAATCTGGTTACAGGAACTCTTGCCGGAAGGATTGACAGATCATCATTCCTGTCAGATATTGAGATTTCGAACTGGCAAAATGAGCCTGAATATAAATTTAATAGTTACTTTTCCGAATTTAATCTCGCCGAATTCAATGGCCTGGAAGAATTTCCAACTTATATAAACGCTGAAGCAGAAGGTAAAGGAAAAGAGTTTGACATTGAATCTATGTTACTTGAGGCCACGGTCTGGCTGGATTCAAGCATTATCAATGGAGAACCCGTTGAAAAATTAATAGCCGCGATATTTCTGAATAACGGTATTCTAAAAGTTGAAGATACTGAACTGAAAAGCCCTATTGCTGACGGCACATTCAGAATTCGTCAAAATCTGTTTAACCTTCAGGACTTGCAAAATGATCTTGATTTTGAATTGAATATAAAAAATCCTCAGCCGCTTGCACCACTCTTTGAAATTGAAAAATTAACCGGAAGCGGAATGGCTGCCGGAAGAATGGAAGTATCTGAGAATGGCGTCTCTGAACTTGTGACCAGCCTGGATCTTGTTGAATTCCAATTTGACTCACTCTTGAATGCTGAGTCAATAAATGGTTCAGCACATATCAAATTTTATGAAAACCCCTCCGTATTCATACATTTTGAAATGGGCAAGCCAGTTGTAAATAATTTAACCATCCAGGATTTCAATCTGATTACTAATTTTCAAATTACAGATCACTATACGTCAGGGGACATAGAATTTAACCTTATAAACGATACGGAAAGCTCCCTTCATCAGGCAGGTGAGTTTCGTTTTGAAAACGGTAATCTGAGAGTAACCAACGAATTACTGACATTTATAACACCCGAAAGAACACTCTCCTTGCAGAATCCATTTGTTGTAAATTGGATAGATGAAACTCTGAGTACCAACACGCTTTTTTTGCAGACAGACGATGGTGATTCCTATGTGAAACTTTTAATTGCAGGTATCGATACACTGAATCAGCAATTCGATCTGGAAGCATCCCGTTTGAACATTGGAGTATTGCAGAGAACGTTGACAGATCATTCTGTGGCGGATGGTTATTTTTCCGGAAACCTGAGCGTCCACAATACACCTGATTTTTTAAATCTTCAAACATCTGCGAAGATTGAAAATTTTGAGATGTATCATGGAAAAATGGATTCGGTAAAAGTAGAGGCGAGTGTTGAAGATGAATGGTTTGACGGTTCTATTGAAGCGTGGAATGATCAGATATCACTCTTGCAGGGCGCTATTCGGATTCCATTTTTACCGGGCGATCCTCTTACTTTTGATGAACAGTTTTTCGAAAGAAATATTGACGGGCGGTTTCAGGTCAATTCAGCGAGAATTTCATACTGGCTTTCATTCCTTGAGGATACTGCATTCGAAGATACAGATGGGATTTTTTCCTTTAAGGGACTGGTAGCCGGAACTGCCGGTATGCCTGAATTTACCGGTTCTGTACTTACTACTGAAGCAACAGCTTCCGGTATCAGAATTGATACTCTGAACGTTGAAATGATTTACAAGCATGAGGAAGATGCCATTGATCTTGAAGGCAGTATCATATCACTGGCTCAAAAAGTATTAGACTTTGAAGTGAGGCTTCCGTTATCAGCAGATTTTAAGCAGTTCGAATTCCTTTTTCCCCAGGAAGGGGACAGTGTTAAAGCAAGTCTGCGAACAAATCAATTTAATCTGGCTGTTCTCAGTGATTTTTTGCCGCAGGAAGCAGCGAGCCGGCTTCGGGGCCGGTTAGATGGTGATGTGAACCTCTTTGGGGTTATTGGGGAATTGGAAACATCCGGCTCACTGACACTTTCAAATGGCAATGTCAGAATTACTCCAACAGGTGTTAACCTCGAAAATATCAACAGCAGGATTACCCTGAATTCTGATCGGGTAAGTCTCGAAAGATTTTCAATGCGGAGTGGCCCCGGACAGCTTAATGCAAATGGTTTTGTCGAATTGGATAATTTAAAGCCAGGCAACATCAATGTAACAGTCCGTGCCAATCAATTCAGAGTTGCAAATACTCAGCAAATGCGCGCTATCATTGATCTGCAGGCGCAACTTGAAGGTTCTCTGATTCAGCCAGTACTCACGGGTTCATTGAGATTTTTAAATGGCCATTATGAACTCCAAAACTTTGGTGAGCGGGCTATTGAAGATGTTCAGCTTGAGGGTGAAGATGGTCCTCTGGAATTTGCATTTTTTGATTCACTCGCTATGGAGATGGAAGTTATATTCAATCGCCAGTTTTTTATAAGAAACAGGCAATTTTTGGATCTTGAAATAGAATTGAGCGGACGGCTTGATTTATTGAAAAACAGGGATGAAGAGATGCAAATGTTTGGCACGATTGAGGGTGTAAGCGGTTTTGCAAGGCCACTTGGAAAAAACTTTGTAATTGATGATGCAACGGTTGCATTTGCCGGGCCTATAGACAATCCGGAATT
>JBHJOO010000385.1:0-2390 GCA_050329675.1 Balneolaceae bacterium | reverse complement strand
ATGCATTTGGCGGCGGTTTATGGTACAACTTTTTCGACAGAGTTGTATTAAGTGTGGCTTATGGTAATTCGGATGTGGATGACAGTTTTTCCCTGACACTGGGATTTCTTTTTTAACGCACATTCATAAGATAACCTGACTTGAAATAATATTTTAAAATAGTGGAAAGAGTTTACGATGAATTTTCCGTATGATACAATTAGCTTAACTACGGATACATAATGAGCATCATGGGTGATACCTATTCAGGGAATTCATATTATAAAAATGTCATTTAATTAACATGAATAATATAATTATATATACTATATAATTTTTATCATCTGTAATTAGTTTTAGATACATCTATTTGAATAACAACCAAAACTCAGGTTAGCCTCTGAATAATTGATACCATGTAATGTTTAAGAAGTTTTTCGAGAGTTTATACGATCTTTTCTGTGGAATTAAAAAAGAGGAGTGGCCGAAAGTACTTGGAATGGCAGCGTTCTTTTTTTTGGTAATTGCCATTTTTTGGATACTAAAACCGATGAAACGTGGTGTTCTGATCAGCTTCTACCAGGATTCACCAATTGAAATTTTTGGAACGGTTCTGTTCGGGCCCGAAATAGAGCAGATAGCCAAAGTTTTGAATATGGTGTTCGCTTTTCTGATGGTCATTGGTTTTACATATCTTTATAAGAAAATCTCACGCAGGCTGCTTGTCATATCTGTATCCGGGTTAATGGCAATTCTCTTTATCTTATACGGCAGAATGCTGGCTTCTCCCGGCCATTTTGATATTTGGTCATTTTATATATTCGGGGATATGTATAATACAGCCCTGGTTACACTTTTCTGGGCATTTACAAATGATATTTTTACATCGGAACAGGCGCGGAGATCTTATGGATTTGTGGGGCTTGGTGGTATTCTTGGAGGAGTTGTAGGTGCCACATATGTGACTTTGCTGGTTGAGAGTGTGGGAAGGGAAATGCTGATGTATATGAGTGTGATACCCATGCTCTTAATTGCCGTCATAGGTGTTATAATTGATAAAAGGGAAGGTGCTCCCAAAAAACCGGATAGTATGCCGGACCAGCCCAAAAGTAATGTTGCCCTCGAGGGCGCAAGGCTTGTTTTGAACTCAAAATATCTGCTTGCAATAGCGGCTATGCTTGGAGTTTACGAACTGGTTTCAAATATTGTTGATTTTCAGCTTTCCGCGGCCATTGCATTGTTTGTTGAGGGAGACCTCGAACGGGATGCCTATTTTGGGCTGGTTGGGATTATCACAAATTTGGCCGCTGTATTTGTACAAATGTTTGTTACCGGCCTGGTGATGATAAATTTTGGTGTAGGAATTGCTCTTCTGCTTCTTCCGATAATGATTGCATTCGGTTCACTTGGTTTTTTCATTGTACCAAGCCTGCTTTTTGCTACAATCATGTCGGCCAGCGATAACAGCCTGAATTATTCAATTCAACAGTCGGCAAAAGAAGCCCTCTATACCCCAACACCACGCGATGTGAAATACAAAGCGAAAGCGTTTATCGACATGTTTATACAACGAGGAGCCAAAGCAGTAGCTGTGTTTCTCAATATCGGGATGGCTGTTTATTTCGGCCTTGAAAATGTTTTTTGGCTCTCATTATTTGTACTTTTTATGATAGTCTTGTGGATTTTACTGGTTCGATATATGGGTAGAGAGTTCAAATCACTTGCCAGGCATGAACCCGAGCAGAGTACTGCCAAAGATAAATGCTGGAATTAAACCGGATTGGTAATTCTGATTTTTATAGTGTAAAGAAAAAATAAAGATCTGAATCAATGTCAGATAATATTCAGGAAGAGTTTTATATTCTATCGAACTGATAAATGTTTAGTTTCAGTTTTTTAAATAGAAAGTTTATCAAAAGAAGTGAATGAAATTTTCAAGAAATTACCCTGAAAGCAAATCAATCATAATACTGTCTTTTTTTCTTTTTCTGCTGAGTTCGTGTACGGCGACAAAACCCTGGCATAGCAGTGACCACGAAAACTGGCAAAATCAGACACCACAAGAAGCTGCAACTGTTGAACACCGGATGTTCCTGATAGGGGATACCGGTGAACCGGTTCTTGATGGTGAAGACCCTGTACTTGTTTTCCTGGAAAAGAAACTTTTGCAAGCTGGGGAAAACAGCTCAATCGTGTTTCTTGGAGATAATATTTATCGCCACGGCTTTGAACCAGAGCCTGAAGCGGCAAGAGCCCTGGCAGAGGCTAAACTAACCAAAACCCTTTCTGCTCTGCACAATTTTAAAGGCAGTGCATTTTTTGTACCGGGAAATCACGACTGGTGGTCAAATTTTGAAGGCCTGAAACTTCAGGATGATTTTATCTCCAATTACGACAATGTTGATAATTTA
>JBHJOO010000146.1:0-2122 GCA_050329675.1 Balneolaceae bacterium | reverse complement strand
ACCGGTTTCAAAAACAGTGTGGCTGACCGTTAAGACGGGTGTACGTTTTGCTGTTTTATGGCTCTTTTTCGCATTATCCTTTCTGAGTTCTGTATGGATAATCGGTATTCCTTTATCGGGCAATTTAGCCATATTCTCACTGATTATCTTTCTAAGCGGTGCCTACTTCCTCTTCTGGTTTCTGCTTGCCCTGATTGTGAATTTGACTGGAAAGTCATCCAGCCGTAACGCAGTATCACTTCTTGCAATCTGGATTCTGCTTGTTCTTATTATTCCGGCGCTTTTAAACCACACAGCAAATAAGCTCTACCCGCTGCCATCGCGGGCTGAGATGATCGCCGATGTAAGGGAAATTCGCAGCGATGCCGAACAGCGGGCCGATTTTCTGTTAGCCGATTACGTGAGAGACCACCCCGAACTCTATGTTCCGGACGAAGAGCAGCAGGTATCGGCGTATTGGCTCAGCTATTTTGCGGCTCAACAAGTAATTCGTGAAGAGATTGACCCGGTCATCGATCAATTTGATTCGGCCGTGAGCAACAGGCAGGCCCTGGTGTCTCAATTGAGGATTCTTTCTCCGGCTGTACTGTTGCTCACCGTCTTCAATGATGTGGCAGAAACCTCAACCGCCCATTACCAATCGTTCAGGGAACAGGTTATTACATTTACCGATCGGTGGCGAAATTACTTCATCCCAAAAATATACAGCAATGCGGAGGTTACGGAATCCACATTCCGGGAAATGCCTGATTTCGAGTATATACCGTTGGATAGCGGCAGATCAGCGTACGATGCAGCCGGGCTATTACTCTATCTGCTTGGTACCTGGTCTCTGTTCCTGCTGATGGCAAAGCGAAAAACCGCCGAAGAATTGCTTTCAGAGTATCCATAACAAATGGGACGATAATGGGAGCCTATAATAAATCAGTTTGGTTTGAAATAACAACTAAATCCAAACATAAACAATAAGTAATATGAAGCTATTTACTCTTTCAATACTTTTATTTGTATTTACCGGGTGTGCTCCGGTTCATATGTATGCAGAATCAAATGAGACAACAAGAGATCAGGAAGATGATTTCACGCCCCTTTCTGTTGAAAAGCTGTGGGAGATGAAACGCATCGGCTCGCCAGTGATTTCACCAAACGGGGACTGGGTAGTAGCTCCCGTGACGCGCTATACGGTTGATGATGACAAGAGCCATACCGATTTGTGGCTTTTCAAAACAGACGGATCGGTGGAGCGGCCGCTTACCACTCACGGTTCGGCCGATGGGCAGCCCACATTCAGCCCCGACGGTTCCAAACTGGCATTTGTAACCAGCCGGGAAGGTGATGATGCCTCTCAAATCTACATTTTGCCAATGGATGAACCCGGTGAGGCCTCCCGCCTGACCGAAGTGCCCACCGGCGTAAATGCACCAAAATGGGTGGGAGAGCATATCTATTTCATCAGCCGAATCTTTCCGGATATGGAGTGGGATGAAATGGCCGAAAAACTAAAGGAGCGTCGCGATTCGCATCTCTCGGCTCACATCTGGAACGCAATGCCGTACAGCTTTTGGGACCAGTGGATCGATGAAGATCGGGAAGCGCACCTTTTCCGGATTTCCGCTGATGGAGGAGAGACAGAGAACATCACCGGCCCAACGGGATGGCAGTTGCCGCGTTCTTCGCAGGGAGCCGGAAACTACAATGTGGCACCAGATGAGTCCCTTGTAGCATTCAACACCAACAGCACACGGGATGAGACCGACGTAAATATAGATCTCTTTCTCACAGAGCCGGGCAGCAGCGAGGCGGTGAATATCACCCCGGATAATGAAGCTCCCGACGGCAGTCCGCTCTTCAGCCCCGATGGCAGTCTGCTTGCCTACACCAGCCAGCGGATCAGGGGTTTTTACGCAGACGCCCGGCGACTGGTTCTCTATAATATCGCTGACGGAACTCACACTGAAGTGACCACAGACTGGGATCGTTCTGCCGACGGCCTTGTTTGGAAACCGGATGGCAGCAGCCTGTTTGGTGCAATTGATGATGCCGGTACACGACGCGTCTACTCCATTCCCATCGATGGAAGTGAGCCGCGAGCCATCACAACCGATACCGATTTTCCGTCGAT
>JBHJOO010000538.1:0-8789 GCA_050329675.1 Balneolaceae bacterium | reverse complement strand
CAACAAAACAATAGCGCGAATCCTTCTGAAGGAGAATGGGAAGTGTTGTTTGACGGCACCAGTATCGATCACTGGCGGGTATATAACGGGGATTCATTTCCTGATCAAGGCTGGGTTATCCGAGATGATGCTCTCGTTTTTGAACCGCCTCAGGGCGATGACTGGACATCCGGCCTTGATATTATAACCAAAGAGAAGTACGAAAATTTTCATCTTAAACTTGAATGGCAGATTTCAGAAGGAGGGAACAGCGGTATTTTTTATGGTGTTCTGGAGCAGCCCACCCAGGCAATTTACTGGTCAGCACTTGAATTTCAGATTCTTGATAATATTAATCACCCGGATGCCGATCAGGGGATAGACGGCAATCGCAAAGCAGCCTCTCTATATGACCTGATTCCGGCCGAACCTCAAAACACAAAACCGCACGGCGAGTGGAACAGTGTTGAGATCATTGTAAACGGAGCGCATGTGGAACACTGGCAGAATGGAGAAAAAGTGGTGGAATTTGAACGATGGACGCCGGAATGGTTTGAAATGATCCGGAACAGCAAATTCGAATGCCACAATGAATTTGGCAATGTAAGAAACGGCCACATAGGCCTTCAGGATCATGGAGATGTGGTGAAATACCGGGATATTCAAATCAAAAGGCTTTAAACCGAAGAACCCCATAAGAACGACACACTATCCCTTTTCACCTATGCTGACTGCCAACTGCCAACTGCATACTGAATACTGTAGACGCCTACTGTCAACTGCTTACTGCTACCACCCTTCAGCTCCGGTTTACGAAATGGGTTTTGCCGGGAACGCTATTCTGCATGGCTCCGCGTACGATCGCCTGTTTGCCATAATGGTTATTGATGGCATCCGTGGCATAACATAGTTTTCGTATCTGTTCATCTTCAAGAAAGAAGAGTTCGAGTTGTTCTGTCTGCTGCATTTCGATGGTGTGAAGGCCGATGCCACGTATTTTCTGTCCGTTCCGAAGAGCGCGGTTCAGAAGAGTGAGGGCATGAGGGAGGCAGCTGTCAAGAACATAATCATCCAGATTTGTATAGCCGGGCGTGTTAAAGGCAAAGGTAACACCGTCCCAGTTCACATCCTGGTAACGGATGTGGCAGGCCCATTTCCGTGCTTTCCGGTTATAGCCTCGCAGCCGGTAGCAGACCTGACGTACAGCCTTTACAATTTCTCCCCGCACCTGGCCGGTATCCACAGTCCAGTCGGAGAAGGTGTGCATATAACTCACTTCATCTGGTACATGGCCGGCATTGTCGAGAACCCGGGCTTTGTCCTGTCCGGCTGCCATTTCATAGAAGAGGCGTCCCTGCATCTCACCAAAAATTTTTTGAAATACCCCCGGCCCGTGTTTCATGGCGTCAGCAATAGTGATGACGCCGTAATGCTGTAATCGCGCAAAACGGCGTCTTCCGATACCCCAGATCTCATCAAGGCGTAGTTTGTAAAGATGCTGGGCAGCATCGTCCTGGTTCAGAATTACAATTTCACCATTTGGTTTGCGAAGATCGGATGCCAGTTTGGAGTAGGTTTTTGAAAAAGCTATGCCCACAGAGCAGACCAGTCCCAATTCACTATAGATCTGCTTTTTCAGGCCGGCAATAAATTGGTTGATTGCTTTTCTTGAACGTCCTCTGAGAAAGGTGATATCCATGAAATACTCGTCCATCGAGTATTTTTCCACATCGGGAGCAAAATTATCCATGATATCCCGCAGCTGTGCACTGATTCCTTTGTACTTGTTATAATCGATCTGCATAAATACCAGATACGGGCATATCTGGTGTGCCTCGAAGGCACTCATGGCAGTTTTGATACCAAGCTGGCGGGCTTCGTAACTGGCCGTAGCCACAATACCGCGGGGCGTGCCATCGGGTTTGCGCCATCCGCCCATAGCCAGCGGCAGGCCGTATAGATTGTAAGCGTGCTGTTCCACTTGTGCATAAAAGCAGTTCATATCCAGGTGCAGATAAAGCCTTGGCTTGAGGCTGATATGCTGATGATCTTTCGCTACACTGCTGTACAGCGTAATGCGGTGTACATCCTGTTCCAGGTCATATTTTCCAGGCTGAATTGAATTCATAGTGAGAAAGTACATATTTTTGCACATATATCATACATATCAGGCTTGAGTCACGACTAAAAAATGAGTTGTTTCGATTTTTCACTTATCTTGAGATGATAAAGGGATGCACAGAATTCAGATATCATAACTAACAATCGATGGATAGTGAACTTGTCATATTGTGGGATTTACTTACCGCTCTGGGAGTTGGATTACTGATTGGGATTGAGCGGGGCTGGAAGGGACGGGTAAAGGAGGAAGGCGACAGGGTAGCAGGAATCCGGACTTTTACACTTACCGGATTATTGGGGGGAGTGATTGGGCAACTGACCACACTTGCAGGCGACTGGCTTTTGGCAACAGCTTTTATTTCATTTGCAATCGTAGTAGCTGTCGCCCATTATATCGGAGCAAGTGAGAGTGAGGATATTGGAATTACAACTCCAGTTGCCTTGCTGATTACATTCAGCCTCGGTTTATGGGCTTCGTTTGGAAACCATATGTATGTGTTTGGAGTTGCTGTTGTAGTTGTAGCTCTGCTGGGACACAAACCGGAAATTCATAAATGGCTCCGGAATATTGAATCAGAGGAAATATATGCCGGTATAAAACTCCTGGTAATTTCTGTTCTGCTGCTGCCGCTGCTGCCAAACCGCGGATTCGGACCCTGGGAAGCACTGAATCCCTATTGGATCTGGTGGATGGTTGTGCTTATAACAGGTCTTTCATTTATTGGATTCGTATTAATCAAGCATTTTGGTGACCGGGTTGGTATTTTGCTAACGTCATTAACTGGCGGACTCGCATCCTCAACAGCGGTAACGTTTAGTTTTGCACATCTGGCAAAAAAATCACTTGTTAAGCCAATGCTCATGGCGGGTGTATTATTTGCATCAAGTATTATGTTTGTGAGGGTGGCAATTGAAGTGGCTATTGTTAATCCATTGCTGCTTCATCCTTTGTGGATCCCTCTTTTGATTATGTTACTGATTACAATAGCTGGTGCCTGGTGGTTATGGAAATCAAATACACGAATGGAGGATGAAAGGGATACCCCGATAAAACTTGATAGTCCTTTTCAGATTAGAACAGCACTCAAGTTCGGTTTTTTACTTGGCCTGATATTGGTGTTGGCAGCTGCTATGAAAGAATGGTTTGGCGATGAGGGAATATATATTCTATCTATTGTGTCAGGGCTTATGGACGTAGACGCGATAACACTGTCTTTATCAAGAATGGCAATGGATGACCTGGATGAAAAAGTTGCAGTGATTGGTATTATTTTGGCAGTAATTACAAACACTCTTGTGAAAGGATTTATCTTTGCGTTTCTAACAAACTTTAAAGATAGTTTAAAATTGATATTCGTAATGATTGCCGCTGGAATTGCCGGAATAGTGTCTGTTTTTTTTATGTAAAAAGCCTGTCTCAATTGTTGTAACAATTATGTTTTCAGAAGCTCTTGTATGTAAAGAAATAAATTTTTCTGACATGAAATCAACACTTTACGTTTCGAGAATTGAGACAAAATTAGGTTCTATGGTGGCCGGAGTAACAGAACAGGCTGTTCTTTTTCTGGAGTTTCAGAAAGGAAATCTTGTAGAACGCAAGCTGGAATTGTTGCATCAGAATATCACCCTCGATATACAGATTAACAGAAAGGGCCTTCATGATGAAATACAACAACAAATGGATGAATATTTTTCCGGTATGCGCACGGATTTCGATCTGCCCTTGCAAACAGTCGGTACAAAATTTCAAAGCAAGGTTTGGAATCTTCTCCTAACGGTACCTGCAGGACAAACCATCAGTTACACGGATGCTGCCGGGTATCTGAGCGAATACTACACAGCTGAAGATGTGGCTTCCTCTGCAAGTTCCAATCATATTATGCTGCTCGTGCCATGCCACAGGCTTGTTGGTAAAGATGGCTCACTTGTTGGATATAGCGGTGGATTAGACCGTAAAAAAAGATTGCTTGAGCATGAAAAAGACCTTACCGGGATTTCTGAGGTAAGGGATGTTACATCAAATGTGAGTTAATTTTTTACTCATAAAACCGTTGATGGGCCGTTTGTAAAGTATATTGTGCGCTAAGTCATCTTTGTATCCTGATTTGATAATGTGCAATCTGCTTTTTTGCAATCTATAGACGCAATTCGGTACTGTCAGCGGTTATTATATCTGCTTCCTTTATACAGCTCGAACTCGAGAAGCCGGCACTCAATGGTTGAATTGTAAAAGGGAATACGCTGGGATGACCGGAGGCCAATTTTTTTAGCCAGATTAAAATTGCCCGTAAAAACATATCCTGTTTTTCCGGGACATCTGGTTTTTAGGAAATCACCTATTTGCCTGTATAGTGGTATAAGGTTTTTATCATCATCGAGACGCACTCCATAAGGCGGGTTCAGAACAACAATACCATTTCCGTTTGGAATGGTTGTTTTTTCAAAATGGCAATTCTCAAATTTTATGAGATGTTCCACACCGGCATTTGTTGCATTCTTCGTTGCCGAAGAAATGGCATTTTTATCAATATCGCCCGCTATGATTTCACCTGAAATCTCTTTAACAGTTTGCAGGCGAGCCTGCCTTCTTACTTCCTGGTATATATTTTCATCGAATCCCCGGATATGCATAAACCCAAAATTATTACGCAGGGAAGCCGGAGGACGGTTTTGTGCCATGAGTGCGGCCTCTATGGCAAGTGTACCGCTGCCGGCCATGGGATTTATAAAATGATCACCGGGTTTCCATTTTGTTGCCATAATAATAGCAGAAGCAAGAGATTCCTGCATCGGTGCTGCCGTCGATTCGCTTCGGTATCCGCGCCTTGATAGCGATTCGCCCGAAGTATCTATAAAAATTCGTGCGATCTCCCGGTCCCAGTAAAGAAATACAACGGTTTTATTCAGATCCGATCCGCTGTCCGGCCTTGATCCGGTTTGCTGACGAATTTTATCCACAATGGCGTCTTTCGCTGTCAAATTCGCAATCTGATTATTTTCAATGGCAGGATGATCTATTCTTGAAGTAACGGATACATATCCCAATGGTGAAATCCAATCCTGCCAGTTTAATGAATAAACCCATTCATACAGTTGTTCTGTTGAACCGACTTTTTTTTCGTCTAACAGAAAATGAATGCGATGAGCGGTACGAAGCCAGAAGTTCAGATTGATACAATCATTCAATGATGCTTCAATTTCAAGGCCGGTATCTCTGATATATAAAGGCTGAAAGCCAAGGGCAGCGATCTCTTTATGCAACCAGGGTGTAATACCCAGAGGACATGTAATAGTAACCGTACCTTTCCTGTTGAAATCGGCCATTCATGTTATTTTTATGATTGTTTTGCTCAAGTAAAAATCCGGCAGGGATTCGTTGCCGGATTTTTTTTAATTTGAAACAGATTGGAAATCACTTGATATCAACAATTTCGATATCAAATGTCAACTCTTTACCTGCGAGAGGGTGGTTGGCATCCAGTGTCAATTTCTCTTCACTGATATCCGTAATCTGTACCGGTACCGGCTGCCCGTTGGGTTGATTTACCTGTAGCTGCATTCCAATTTCCGGTTCAATGTCATCCGGTAATTGATCTTTGGGAACCGTTATAATTAAATCCTCCCTTGGTTTACCATAAGCCTCTTCAGCTGGCAGCGTTACATTTGTAGATTCCCCTACCTGCATATTGGTAATTGCTTTTTCAAAACCCGGTATCAATTGTCCCTCTCCAAGAGTAAATTCAAGTGGTTCTTTTTCGCGGGATGAATCAAAAACTGATCCATCTTTTAATGTTCCTGTGTAATGTACTTTAACGGTATCCCCGTCTTTTATTTTCGACAAAATATTCCTTTATTTTATTTATTTAATACTTTAATTCATTTAAAAGATAAGAATTTAAATGCAAAATACGGAATTGAAACAAAATCTGATCGACACAGACTCCCATTTAAAATATTTGCTTGCCAATTCGAAAACGATAGCGATCATAGGATGTTCTTCTAACCCCGGAAGAACAAGCCGGCGTATTGCCGGCTACCTGAAAAAAAGTGGATTTAATATTATTCCGGTAAATCCAAATGAGGATCGTATTCTTGGGGAATATGTATACAATTCGATTGAAGATGTTCCTGATAATATCAGAATTGATATTGTCAATATTTTCAGAAATAAAAAATATACAGCTGGTATGGTAAAGGAAATTGTGAACCGTTTCAATAATGCAGTGAATAAACCGCTGATATGGACCCAGTTAGATGTCAGCAGTACAAAAGCAAAAGAAATGGCGCTTCAAAATGATTTTCAATATGTAGAAAACCGCTGCATTTATGTGGATCACAAAGAGCTTGTTAAATAAATGAGTCAATCCGGAAGTATTCGGGACTCATAGTTAAACATCTGTTATTACTGGCTATGAATCAACAAGCCATCGGATGACTTGCGGAATTCAGGATCTCAATAAATCAACAAAGTGACAAATCAATTGTCCGGTTTAAGTAAAATTTTTCTGCGTTCTTCTTCATGTTCTTCCATCTTCGATTTTAAAATGGTTTCAATCTCAAGGCGCTCATCCTCTGGTATGGCAGTCATGAATTCCCTGACACCTTCGGTTTTCTTACCGATATCGGATATAAATTCAATGCGAATGACATCGTTAGAGTGCCACCGCCACGCAATAACATGATTCCAGGGAATTTTTTTGTCAAAAAGCAGAATTCCGTTAGAACGGAATTCCGGCACCAGTTTGATAGTCCATCCAAAAAGGCCAAAACAAAAAAGGGAAACGCCGGAAGTAACACGAATGTCTGTTACAGGTTCACTTGTTAAGAGGGCGGTTCTGTACAAACCAAAAAGCATTAATATAATTGCAAGAAGATTAGGGGCATGATCAATCCAGAAAGAACGATGCACATAAAGCAGGTTTCCGGAAGATGCCCGTAAATTAAGTAATCTGAAGGCATACCCGATGAAAAAACCAGCAATAAAACTGTAGATTACAGCCATGAATGGAGCTGCTACTGATTGTGGAAAATATCCTGCTACGTAGGCAATCATCAGAACAGTAAAGATGAATAGTACAATTAAAGTACTGTTTAACAGATTTCTTTTGTTTAAATTTTCAATTCGGACACGGGAGCTGAATCCTGCAAATCCTCCTATAAAAATGAAAAAAAAGTAGATAATGTAAATAAGCATCATTTAGAAACCTGTATTTAGAAAAACAATAATGAAATTTAAAATACTATGAATAGGAAATCCAGCCAACCCGTTTCTATTGAAGTTGCCAACAGGGAGCAGGTATTGGAAATTGAGTGGGCAGACGGACACAAGTCTGTATACCCTTTGTATGGGCTCCGGAAAAACTGTCCGTGTGTGATGTGCCGGGGCGGACATGAAAAAATGGGAAGGTATGAGCCTGAGTTATTTCATGTAAAACCTCTTCAGCATTATGAAATTGAAAACATAGAACAGATTGGAAACCACGCTTTAAAAATAACATGGGATGATGGCCACAGCAGCGGGATGTACAGATGGGATCTGCTGAGAGAAATGGATCCCTCACAATAAAATGATTCTAAAGCGAACTTTGTGGATTCTGATTTGTAATGAAGGAAATGATGCATTCCTCAAGTTTGATTTTGTCCGGTTTGTTTCACGCGAAGGCCGCAAAGATCATTAAAAACCCAACTTTATGTTTTGGGTAAAAATATGTTGCATCTGAAAAATAATCTATTTAGAATTGATCTAAATAAAATCAAATAATAATATTTACCCGAAATGCAACAATTTACTGCAGGTGTACTTATTCTTTTTATTGTTTTTTCCGGCATTTCCTGCGGAGATCGTGAAGAATTAAATATCTATTCGGCAAGACATTATAATACGGATCTTAAGTTATACGATGCTTTTACAGAGCGTACCGGAATTAAAATAAATTTGATAGAAGGCGGTAGTGATGAATTGATTGAGCGAATCAAAAGCGAGGGAATTAACAGTCCGGCTGATATACTCATAACGGTTGATGCAGGCAGATTATGGAGGGCCGAAGAAGCCGGAATCCTACAACCCGTTCATTCTGAACTTCTGAATAGCGTGATTCCTGATGAATTAAAGGACCCGGATGGCCATTGGTTCGGTTTTTCGAGGCGGGTGAGGGGTATTATTTACAACAAAGAACGTGTGAACCCAAATGAGCTTAAAGGTTACTGGGAACTCACCGATGAAGTGTGGAGAAACAGATTATGCGTCCGTTCGTCGAATAATATATATAACCAGTCTCTTGTGGCATCTCTTATCGAAACACGTGGGATTGATGAAACAGAAAAATGGGTTGAAATGCTTGTAGCGAATTTTGCCCGGTCACCACAGGGTGGTGATACGGATCAGATTAAAGCGGTTGCTACAGGGCAATGTGATATAGCCATAGCCAATCACTACTATCTCGCACGGCTTGCAACATCATCAGATGAAAATGACCGGTTGATTGCTGAATTGGTTGGTATTTATTTTCCGAACAAAGCCAATGGGGGCACTCATGTAAATATTAGTGGTGCCGGTGTCTTAAAACATTCTCCAAATCGTTCTAATGCAATTCGGTTTCTTGAGTATCTTACCGAAGATGAACCCCAGCATTTATTTTCAGTTGGAAATCTTGAATACCCTGTATCTGAATCTTTTAAATTACCTGACA
>JBHJOO010000598.1:0-3621 GCA_050329675.1 Balneolaceae bacterium | reverse complement strand
TTGCCAAATGGAATGGGGAAAACTGGGAACCACTTGGAAATGGTTTGAACTTTTCAGTTTCAGCATTAGAAGTACATAATGATTATCTTTTTGCAGGTGGTAATTTTAGTAAAAGTGGTAACATTGATGTCCTGGGTATTGCAAGGTGGGATGGAGCCGAATGGAACCCGGTTGGTAGCGGATTGCTCGGTTTTGCAAGAAGTTTACATTCGGATGGCAACTTACTGCATATAGGCGGTCGGTTTCGCATGGCGGGAAATAAACCGGCTTTTAACTACACAACGTGGGGACAGCTGGCCACATCTGTTGATGAGGAGGAATTGAGCTTGCCGGCAGCTTTTGAACTTTTTCAGAATTATCCCAATCCGTTTAACCCGACAACGGTTATTCAATTCAATTTACCGCAGCAGGACAATGTGAGCCTGGAGATTTTTAACTCGATTGGCCAGAGTGTCGCCCGTCTTGTGAACGGGCCGAGACAGGCTGGTATACACCAGGTTCAGTTCAATGCCTCAGGGCTGTCGAGCGGTGTTTATTTTTACCGTCTGAAGACTAATAATTTTGCTGAAACCAAAAAACTTACGATTATCAAGTAGTCGAAGGGCAATTTTAGCCCGCAATTCGTAAATCGTAACTCATGAAATCCACAAAAGCAGCTGTTATTCAGGACGCCCCCGTTTTATTTGATCTCGAAAAAACTCTCGAGAAAGTTGAAGGCCTTGCCATGGAAGCCGCCAAATCGGATCCGGATATAATTCTTTTTCCCGAGGCATTTATACCGGCATATCCAAGAGGCATTTCGTTCGGCACGGTGGTGGGCGACCGCACACAACAGGGACGGGAGACATGGCTCCGTTACTGGAAAAACTCGCTCGAAATTCCGGGTGATGCCACGGGCCGCCTGGGCGGAATCGCCAAAAAAGCGGGGGCCTTGCTGGCAATCGGGGTAGTCGAGAAAGGCAAAACCGGTTCGCTTTATTGTACGCTGCTTTATTTTGCACCTAACGGTTCCCTGATTGGCAAACATCGCAAGCTGAAACCAACAGCCGCCGAACGAATCATCTGGGGTGAAGGTGACGGCTCCGATCTCAATGTACATCAAACTGAATTTGGAAAACTGGGCGGGCTTATTTGCTGGGAAAATTATATGCCGCTTGCCCGCACAGCGTTGTACCGGCAGGGAGTTGAGATTTATCTCGCTCCGACAGCCGATCATCGCGACAGCTGGCAGGCCACCATGCGGCATATCGCCTGTGAAGGACGCTGTTTTGTTTTGGGATGCAATCAGATTTTGAAAAAAAGTGACTATCCGGAGCTTCCGGGAGAGGATTTATCAAATTATAATGAGATTATCAGCCGGGGAGGCAGTGTGATTGTGGATCCGTTTGGTGATATTATCGCAGGCCCACTGTGGGATGAGAACGGAATTCTGACTGCCGTATTGGATCCCCATCTGATAGCGAAAGCCAAAATGGATTTTGACGCAGCCGGACATTACTCACGGGATGATGTGTTCGACTTTCGTATCAGAAGCAATCATTAGAGCCGGATGAAACTATTTGTAAATCATATTTTCTACCATCTTGAAATTCATCAAAACAGTAAAAACAAACCATATCTGTTATTTTTGCATGGTTTCATGGGATCAGGAAAGGTATTTGATAAAATAATTCCGCTGATCACGGAATTCTGTAATCCGGTAACCATTGATCTTTTAGGCCATGGCATGACAGAAGGAACCGAAGATCCGTCCCGTTTTGAATGTGAACACCAGGTCAATGATTTAATATCCATTCTTGACCGTCTGAAATTAAAAAACTTATTCCTTTATGGATACAGTATGGGAGCGCGGCTGTCACTTCAAACTATTTTGCATTCAGCCAAATTCTTCTCCGGGTGCATTTTGGAAAGCACCCACTGCGGAATCGAAAATTTGAAAGAACGGCAGGAGCGGAGAATTATCGATAAAAAACGGGCCGATTCTATTCTTCAGGAATTTGACCAATTTTTGAAGAATTGGAATGAAAAACAGTTGTTTAAGTGCTCTTCTGATAAAAGTTCAGCCGGTTATAAAACCATTCAAATGTCACAAAAGCCTGAGTATATGGCTGCATCCCTGCTGGGATTTGGTGCCGGAACGATGCCTCCGGTTTGTGAGAAACTGAGTCAACTCAAACTTCCGGTTTTATGCCTTGCAGGTTCTGAAGATCAGAAGTATGCAGAATCCATGAGAAAATTATCCGGATTATTTTCAGAAGCTGATTTTAAAGTTATTCCAAAATCCGGCCACAGAATTCATCTGGATCAGCCCAAATCTGCTGCAAATGAAATTAAACCATTCCTGAAACGGTAATTTTACATTAATTAAAAATTCTATTTAAAATAATCACTAAAATCCGCACTCCGGGCAAACGATTCTCACCCAAGTGAAACTCTGTAATACTCTGTGTAACTCTGTGCATCAATCTGTGATACTCTGTGGTAAAAAACCTGAACGAACAATCCACCACCTGCATATTTCTAAATCCTTCAAGGGTTTAACCACAGAATTACACTGAGTACGCCTCAGATTTACACAGATTTTTTTACCGCCTGTTTTTTACCTTTTTATCCTCCTATATTTTAACCCGAATCTACGATAATACAATCAATACTATGAACTGGAAAACTGTAAAAGATTACGAAGATATTACTTTTAAAAAACGGGATGGTGTTGCGCGCATCGCATTTAACCGGCCGGATGTACGCAACGCATTTCGTCCCAAAACCCTCTTTGAGCTTGAGGAGGCTTTGATCGATGCCCGTGAAGACACTTCCATCGGGGTAATACTGCTTACCGGTGAAGGGCCTGCAAAAGATGGTGTCTATTCTTTTTGTTCCGGTGGAGATCAAAAAGTCCGGGGAGCTCGCGGTTACGAAGGCACCGATGGTGTGCAGCGGCTGAATGTTCTGGATATACAGCGCCTGATCCGGTTCATGAGCAAGGTTGTTATTTGCGTTGTACCCGGATGGGCCGTCGGTGGCGGCCATAGCCTGCATGTGGTTTGTGACCTTACACTTGCAAGCAGGGAAAACGCCATCTTTAAACAAACGGATGCGGATGTCGCCAGTTTTGACGGAGGATTTGGTTCTGCCCTTCTGGCCCGACAAATCGGTCAAAAGCGAGCTCGTGAAATCTTTTTTCTTGGACGGGATTATTCCGCTCAGGAGGCTTATGAAATGGGAATGGTAAATGCTGTTGTTCCTCATGAAGAACTGGAAGTGACAGCTTTTGAATGGGCACAGGAAATATTAGGCAAAAGCCCGACAGCAATCCGGATGATTAAATTTGCTTTTAATCTTGTTGATGACGGCATTGTAGGGCAGCAGGTCTTTTCAGGTGAAGCCACCCGGCTTGCATACATGACCGAAGAAGCCGAAGAGGGACGAAACGCATTCCTTGAAAAAAGAAAACCGGATTATAAAAAATTTCCGTGGTTATCATTGTAAGCAGGCACAACAGATTCGAAATTACCGTAGCTACGGACGATAGAAAGGCAGGCAAGGACACCGCCCGGTTGATATCGATCGTACCTGCGGCACTTACGGTGGCTTGCCGCTCCTTTTCCCGGGGATGCATTC
>JBHJOO010000500.1:0-6726 GCA_050329675.1 Balneolaceae bacterium | reverse complement strand
AACCGGCCTTAATCAAATGTACAGGATGGATGTGGAATCCGGAGATTCTGCACAGTTAACTTATTTTTCGGATTATCGGCCACGCCCAATTGTTCATCCTGATGGCTTAGAAGCCTATTTCAGAGCTGCCGGTGCTAAAGTATGGGCTACAGATATAGAATCTGGACGTACAAGGCAGGTCGTTGATGCCAGTAACCTTACAAATGAAAACCGGCTGCATGGATTAAGTCTCTCGGGTGATGGAAAACGTTTGCTTATTACATATTTTCGTAAGCAAAGTGATGATATGGCTCTCGCACTTGCTGATACCGATGGAACAACCAAGCCTGAGGAAGTTTTTGTATTTGAATATCACCCGGTACGTGGAGAGGTAAACAGGATTGGACACCCACAATTCTGCCCGACAGACGATAACCTTGTATCCTGTGTTAAATTGCCTGATCACCAGGGTGGTTGGCCGGTTGAAAGAAAATCTATTGATTTGCCTGATGAGATGAGAGCAAGAACCTGGTTAGTTGATTTACAGGCACAAGAATCAAGGCCGCTAATAGTTACTCCTGCGGGACACAGGGCTACACATGAATACTGGTCACCTGATGGTTCTAAAATGTTTTATCATCAAAAGACGGTGCCAGGATTTGTTCCGGCATCTATAAAATCTGTCAATCTTGATAGAACTGAAGTAAAAACATATATAGAAAGCGAATCTATTAAACTGGGTCATTCAGCGGTAAATCATGATGAAACAAAAATAGTGAGTGATAGTCAGGAGCCAAATTTAAATGAGCTTCTGTTAATTGATATAGCCACTGGTGATTATGAGATATTGTGCTGGCCTAATACCTCAGGTGATGGTCAGGTTAATCACACCCATCCAAATTTCAGCAGAAATGGAAATATGATTATTTATACCTCTGATGCAACAGGATTTGCACAGGTATATTTAATTGATCTGAGAGAAGGAAATTAAACCTGAAGCATGAATTTTTCTGTTGTTGACTGGACTGTATTGATTATCTATTTATCGGCTACCGTTTATATAGGTATTTGGGTAAAGAGGTATGTCCAAAATCTTAGTGGTTATATCGTCGCAGGCAGAAAAATTAAAGTTTCACTTGGTATTGCAACATTTACGGCTACAGAGTTGGGTACAGTTACATTTGTATATTTTGGTGAACTTGGATACCTGACCGGTTTTTCATGCTTTATTATAGGCATGCTGGCTCTTATTGCTTATACGACTGTTGGAAAAACCGGCTTTATCATAGAGAAACTGCGTAAGTATGGAATGATGACTGTCCCGGAATTTTATGAACTTCGCTATAATAAAAATGTCAGGATAATAGGTGGCCTGATTTTATTTATTGGCGGGGTTTTAAATATGGGAATTTTCCTGAAATTTGATGGGATATTTTTGTCTGAGGTCATGGGTTTTGGCCCGCAAGCACTGGGTTTTATAATGACTCTCATGCTATTAATAGTTATGTCTTATACAATTTTAGGCGGGATGTTTTCGGTTGTGATTACTGATTTCATACAATATGTAGTGCTTACATTTGCAATGCTTGCCACTACAATAATCATTTTAATTGAAATTGATTTAACTGCCATTTCAGATGCCGTTGTTTCAGGTTATGGTGATGATGGTTTTAATCCAGTAACAAATCCCCGTTTTGGATGGAGTTTTATTATCTGGATTTTAGTTACAAATTTTGCAGCTGCCGCTTTGTGGCAGCCCGGTACGTCCAAAGCACTTTCTTCCAAAAGTCCGGAAATAGCAAAAAAAGTTTATTGGGTAACCGGGTTAACATTTGCTGGCCGGGCCATGATTCCAATGTTTTGGGGCGTAGCAGCATTTACTTATTTCGGAGCTGGAGAAACCAGCGCCGCAGCCATGCCAAAACTTTTGGGGGAATTAATTCCCGTTGGCTTGCTTGGCTTGCTGGTAGCCGGGCTGCTTGCTGCATCTATGTCGACCTACAGCTCATATGTGTTAGCATGGAGTTCTGTCCTCACGCTCGATGTGATTTCAACACTTAAACAGGGTGGATTTAGTGAAAAAAAGAAAATTTGGATTACCCGTTTTATTGCTGGCTTGATAGGAATATTTCTGTTGGTTTTTGGTCTTTGGTATCAAATTCCTGAAACGGCTTTTCAATATTTATTTATAACCGGAACAATGTATACTGCGGGGGCACTCGGCACGGTAACTGCAGGATTATATTGGAAAAAAGCCAATGATGTGGGAGCTTATTCTGCATTAATTCTGGGTGCTGTTGCACCGGCTGCTTTTTTGATAATGGAAAGTTTTTCAGAATTACTACCCGTATGGATGGCTTTTGTTACAGATGTTAATATTGCCGGTTTTTTGAGTTTTATTTTGGCAGCTTCTGGAATGATTTTCGGTTCATTACTAACTCAAAAATCAAGTCCGGCTCAAGTTATAAACGAATTCGAGTATCAAAATGAATGATGGAACAATTTTATGGTTTGCGATCTTGGTAATTTTTGCACTGATATTTTTTGTGATAGCTGCAGTAGTTACATATAAAGGAATTGCTGAAATTAAAGAAATCATGAATGATCCTGAATTGAAGAAGAAGAATGATTAACCCAAGAATTACATGTTGTTATCTATTTACTATCAGTAAATACGGATATCCTCCGCCTGCTGAGAAAACCCTGGACTTTTTGGATGAATTCAAATTGATGGGATTTAAGTCGATTGAATTGGAGGGTATTCACAAAGATCATCTTAATATAGTCTATGGTTTACGTTCCCAAATAAATCAAAAATTAATAGCATTGGATTTGGAAGTACCTTATTTCTGTGCTGTTCTGCCCGGATTGTCTTCCCCTGATGTAAAGACAAGGATAATGAATCTTGAATTATTTGAAAAAGGATGTGAAATAGCTTCAATTATCGGATCTAAAGGGATATTGGATAACGCACCGTTGCCGCCCTATCAATTTCCCGATGAAATTCCAGTAACGCGGCATTATTCTGAAAAAGCATTGAATTTGGCAAGATTTCCCGATGATTTAAATTGGAAAAGATATTGGGAGCAATTGATTGAAACTTTTCGTACAGCTTGTGATATTGCCGCTGAATATAACCTTAGTTATCAAATTCACCCTGCATTGGGAGTGCTTGCTTCCACGGCTGATGCATTTTTGTATTTCCATGATGCAGTAGGCAGAGATAATCTCCGTTTTAATTTTGACACAGCGAATCAATTTTTTCTAAGGGATAACCTTCAGCTTTCACTCAGGCGATTAGCTGATTATATCGACTATATTCATCTTTCTGATAACAGAGGTTATAAAGTGGAACATCTGCCTTTGGGAGAGGGCATTATTAACTGGGAAAGTTTCTTTGAAACCCTTGATTTGATCGGATATGACGGATTTTTCGGAATTGATATCGGTGGGGAAGAATCAAATATTAATAATCTGGAAGCCTCTTATAAACACGCAGCTGATTTTTTGAAAACTAAATTAAAAATAAAATAATGGTTAAAATATATTTCAGTATTTCAGTTCTTTTAATAAGCTTTTTAAATATAACGTATGTATCCGGGCAACAAAAAATTAACATAGTTCCGCACCCACAACAGATAGAGTTTTATGAAGGAGTGTTTTCACTGTCGGAAGAAATTGAAATTGAATTATTTCTTGATAACAAAGAGCTTGAGGAACAAATTTTTTCACAACTTAAACAAGAATTTGATCAAAGTCTTAATATTAAAATCAGGAGTGATGTTAATAATATTGATCATAAAATTGTTATAGGTATTCCAGGTTTGTCTCAGGCTTTCGACCGATTGATACGACATTATGACCTTGGTCCCGGCGAAAAAGAAGGAAAAAAAGGTTACCGATTGATGGTAGAGCCCGAACTGATTCTGATATCCGCCAATACAAAAGTGGGTGCATTTTATGGAACTCAAACACTGAAGCAGCTTATTCGGACGAAGAGAATAGATGTAGAAATTCCATCACTTAAAATTCGGGATTGGCCTGACCTGGAAATTCGGGGAATTATGGACGACATTAGCCGCGGTCCGGTGCCGACAAAGGAATATATGCGCCAGCAAATTGAGCGAATGTCTGAGATGAAAATAAATATGCTCACATATTATACGCAAGATGTAGTTAAAACTGAGAGTCATCCCGCTTTTGCACCGCCTGGCGGAGCCATAACGTTACAGGAATGGGCAGAGCTGGCAGATTATGCCAAAAAGCATCACATAGATTTGGTAGGAAATTTTCAGTCATTTGGTCACTTTGGCTCCATTTTACAACATCCTGAATATGAACATTTGGGTGAGAGTGGAACGCTTCTCTCTCCGGCTTTTGAAGAAAGCTATCAGCTGCTGGAAGATATATATACTGAAATGATCCCTGCATTTCATTCAGATTACTTTCATATAAATGCAGATGAAACTTTTGATTTGGGTACCGGTGCTTCAAAACCTCTTGTTGACAGCCTGGGTATAGCAGTTGTTTATTCTAACCATATAAAAAGAATTCATGAGATAATTACCGGTCTGGGAAAAAAAGTGATAATGTGGGGTGATATTGCATTAGAAAACCCCAAAATACTTGAACTCCTTCCCAAAGACATCATTATGACTACGTGGGATTATAGTGTAAGAGATGATTATTCGTCAAGATTTACTCCATTTAAAGATGCCGGATTTAAGCTGCTTGCTTCCTCCGCTATCCTTAACTCGTTTAGTATTATGCCAGATTTTAATGTCTCTAAGGGAAATATTCGAGGTTTACTGGCCGAAGCTAAACAACAAAATGCCTGGGGAATGCTGAATACAGTTTGGGACGATGGGGGATTTGCCTTGTTTTCCCGTGATTGGTATGGTGTTGCTTATGCCGCCGACCAAAGCTGGAACAGTAATCCGGTTGATATCACTTACAACAACAGATTTAACAGGGCTATTTATGGAGGCACCAACAATGGTTTTACCGATGCAGTACAAATGCTGAATGAGTTAGCTAATCTGAAAACTACTGAAAAGATGAATGAAGATGTATTATGGGAGAGAATAATACCGGAAAAGGGTGAGCAAACACTGATAAATGTACAGGAGTGGCCGCAGGTGGAAGAAATTGCACAACAATCCAAAAAAAAATTAGAATCATTTGACCCGCTTATTTATAAAGAAGACGTACGGTATATACATCACGTTATTGATATTTATCAATTTTTAGCTTTTAGCCGTCCTGCTATTTTAAAAGCATCAGAACTTTACAATGATGCTTATTTGATCCAGGAAAATGATTTTATTGCAGCACGAAAAAAACTTGTTAAAGCGCATGAATTGATATCAAAAGCTTATGACAAGCTCATAAGTTTAAAAGTGGAAAATGAATTTTTATGGATGCTTGAAAATCGTGTTTATGCTATGGATCGTGTTATAGAGAGATATGCTGAACAGATTAATACATTTGGAGAGGTCAAAGAATTAATTATCCAGGTTATTCACGAATTTGATAAGAAGGAGCCTTTGCCTGCTGCGGCTCAAGTAAGATTGGGTATAGAAGAATCAGAAGGATGGTATTTCCGTGGCTGGCTAATGATTGAACCCATGCCTAATCCAGACGGTTTTAAAGACCCTGGAGTTGACCACCTTGCTGATATGGGGGGAATAGAAAATACTTTTCCCAATGTAACCGAGGAGTTTTATTTCAATGGTATTAAATACAGGTGGAGGAGAGTGAACACACCGTACTTCTCCAAAGTGGATTTGAGTGAACTTTTTGACCCTGATGAAAATGTAATTTTGTATGCTTTTGCTCATATAGACGTTTCTGAAGATCGTACAGTTCGTGCATTGGCCGGAAGCAGTGATGGTATAGAGGTCTTTGTAAACGGAAAATCGGTTCATAAAAATTATGTTGAACGCAGATTCAAAATGGATGAAGATGAATTCTACTTACCATTAACTAAAGGAAGAAATCATCTGATGATCAGAATAACAAATGGTACCGGTGAATGGGCATTCAGTTTTCGTCTACCTGATTCGGAAATGAGAAGTTACAAGAATCGATATAACATTATTGAATAAAAAGTTGACTATGGTGAAAACAATTAATCAATTTAACTCTGGTAATTTAAAAGTATCTGTTTATAAAAACCGTGCGGAACTGGGAAAAGCTTCGGCAGATTATGTAGCTGATCAAATACAAAAAGTATCTGGGGAAAAATAAGATGTGCGAATAGTATTTGCAGCCGCTGTTTCACAAAATGAATTTCTGGAAGAGTTGATAAAAATTGAGAGTATACCATGGGATAAAATTATTGCATTTCAAATGGATGAGTATCATACTTTACCGCAGAGTGCTACTCAAAGATTTGGTAATTTTTTAAAACAACATCTGTTCAATCATAAGAACTTTAAAAGAGTACATTTAATGGATGAGAATATTCAGGAATACAAAAAATTAATCAACGAATCACCAATTGATATAATTTGTCTGGGTATAGGTGAAAACGGCCATTTGGCCTTTAATGATCCACCTGTTGCAGATTTCAATGATCCGGAAGTAATTAAAGAAGTGGAATTAGACGGGATTTGCCGGCAACAGCAGGTAAATGACGGAGCTTTTGATAGAATCGAAAAGGTTCCTGAAAAGGCGGTAACGCTGACTATACCGACACTTATGAGTGCCAATATTCTTTCAACTGTTGTGGCGGGGGGTTCAAAA